>NZ_DJDN01000049.1:0-43452 GCF_002431095.1 Pantoea sp. UBA5923
GGGAACTGCCAGGCATCCAAACGCGATAACCCTGACCTGACGGTCAGGGTTTTTTGCGTTATACGTCAGAAAAAATCCTGCTCCTCTCTACACGCGTTACAACCAAACCTCTTCCGCATCACATTTACCACAGCATATCGGCGATAACGTTTCGTTGTCATTAATGAAGTGGTTTACTCACTGTTTTGGCGCTGTTTATCAGCAAGGAACATGAGGTTACGCATGGCAGAAATTAATACGCGCGCATCCCAGCATGCAGCAGAAGAGCAGGGGATCAGCAAAAAACGCGTCTGGGCAATCGTCGGCGCATCATCAGGCAACCTGGTGGAGTGGTTCGACTTTTATGTCTACTCCTTCTTCTCACTCTATTTCGCACACATCTTCTTCCCCAAAGGTGATACCACCACGCAGCTGCTGCAAACTGCCGGGGTATTCGCCGCAGGCTTTTTAATGCGTCCCATTGGCGGCTGGCTGTTTGGATATATCGGCGATCGTCACGGACGTAAGAAGTCGATGCTTATTTCGGTATGCATGATGTGTTTTGGCTCGCTGGTCATCGCCTGTCTGCCAGGCTATAGCAGCATTGGCATTGCCGCTCCGGCGATCCTGCTGCTGGCGCGCATGTTTCAGGGGCTGTCGGTCGGCGGGGAGTATGGCACCAGCGCGACCTACATGAGCGAAGTGGCGCTGGAGGGACGCAAAGGGTTCTACGCCTCTTTTCAGTATGTCACGCTGATCGGGGGCCAGCTACTGGCGGTGCTGACTGTTGTCGTACTGCAGTTTATTCTCAGCGAAGAGGATCTGCGCAGCTGGGGCTGGCGCATTCCTTTTTTCCTCGGCGCTCTCCTTGCCGTGGTGGCTCTCTGGCTGCGGCGTTCACTGCATGAAACCTCCGATAAACAGAGCCGTCGGCATAAAGACGCTGGCAGTATTACCGGCCTGCTGCGCAACCATCCGCGTGCCTTTCTGATGGTGCTTGGTTTTACCGCAGGCGGCTCGCTGAGCTTCTACACCTTTACTACCTATATGCAGAAGTATCTGGTGAACACGGCGGGCATGAATGCGAAAAGCGCCAGCGGACTGATGACCGGCGCGCTGCTGGTGTTTATGCTGATACAGCCCCTTATCGGCGCGCTCTCAGATAAAATCGGTCGTCGGGGATCAATGCTGATCTTCGGCGCGGGTGCGGCCATATGTACCGTTCCGATCCTGACTGCGCTGCAAAGCGTGCAGAGTCCTGCCATCGCTTTCTGCCTGATCATGCTGGCGCTGCTGATTACCAGTTTCTATACCGCGATCAGCGGCATCCTTAAGGCGGAGATGTTCCCGCCGGAGGTGCGTGCGCTTGGCGTCGGCTTATCCTATGCCGTGGCGAATGCTATTTTCGGCGGGTCGGCGGAATATGTCGCGCTGCTGATGAAACAGCAGGGCATCGAAACAACATTCTTCTGGTATGTATCGGCGATGGGCGCGCTGGCGTTTGTGGTGTCGCTGTTGCTACATAAACGCGGCAAAGGCATCAGGCTGTAGCTCTTTCTGGCGAAGCCTTCACTGTTCCCGCCCGAAAAGCGGCTGTTGAAGGCTTTTTGCCTGGCGCGCAGAGACGCGCCAGGCAACGCATCAGAGAATGCGGCTAATAAGACGGTCGATACGAATACGGCGCAGGCGGCGGATCAGCTTGCGCACCTTAGCCGGATAGTCGGAGATGCTTTCCAGCTCGCGGAAGTGCTTCACCACGTGAGTGTGGGTACGAATCAGCGACAGCTCTTTTTCACGCTGCTCGGCCAGCTGCTGCAGCGGATCGTGGATAAGCACTGCGTTTTCCAGATCGAGGCGCCAGGCGCGCGGATTAAGGTTATTGCCGGTAATGAGCGTCCACTCGTCATCTACCCATATGCCTTTCAGGTGATAGCTGTTCTCGCCATCCTTCCACAGACGTACCGCCAGCTGACCGTTATCCACATAATACTGCAGGCGGCTAAGGAAACGGCGCAGGTTAATTTCATAAAGATAGGGCAGCGCGCCGATGATTTTGAATGGCTGCTCGGGCGGAATATAGAAATCGTTGGCGGTCTTATCGCCGACGATGATCTCTACCTCTTTGCCCTCGCGCAGCAAATGGATAATGCTGCGCACCAGAATCGCCGGCAGGTTGAAATAAGGCGTGCAGATAGTCAACTTCCGCTCGGTGCAGGGCATCAGGTGGAAGATAGTTTTGTTCAGCAGGCTGCGTTTGCCCAGGCCGACCAGCGGCGTAACGGTCAGCTCTTCGTTATGGCCATCGCCAGCGAACTGATAATTGAATCCGCGCAGATCCTGGCGGAACTGGCGCGTTTCATTTTTGATTTCCGGGCTGGAGGGGCGTTCCTGCTGGTCGAGACGATTGACCGCTTCCGACTGCTTGAGATTGACGTTGATCCACTCATACATGGTGTCGGCCAGCTGCGGATTACGAATCAGCTGGTAGCGATCGTAACGGTACTTATCGTGCTGGTGCAGATAAACGTCGTTAATACTGGCGCCGCTGTAGAGCAGCGTATCGTCGATAATAAAGCCTTTAAGGTGCAGTACGCCCAGCGCTTCGCGCGTATTGACCGGAATGCCGTAAACCGGAATAGCGATATCCGCATGCTGCGTCGCCATTTCGCAATACCAGTCTGCATTCGTTACGCCACGCGCCGCACCGATGCGGCCGCGCTGAGCGCGATGCCAGTCAACCAGAATGCTGACATCCAGCTCTGGACGCGCGCGTTTCGCCGCATAGAGCGCATCCATAACGGCACGTCCGGCGTCGTCGTTCTCCATATAGAGGGCGACAATGCAGATGCGATGCTGCGCCGCCGCGATTTTTTCCAGCAGCGTGCGACGGAAATCAGCAGGCGAGTAGAGTGTTGACACATCCGCAGCGGACTGTGACAGTTTCGGCAACTGTGCGAGGTGTTGTTGATGCTTATTGCGTTTAAATTTAGTCAGCATCGCAGTGCGCTTCTTCTCGGTTCATTGCATGGCCTTTTGCCATCAAATCAGGGTCATAACGGTAAATAATAACACCAACCTTATGTAGTCGGCCATTTTTTACCTTTCTCTACAAGGTTAGCCGATGTCCCTGTGTAAGGGTAAATTCAGGCTGACGATACCCTCATCAAGCTGAACATCCACGCCGAAACCCAGCTTGCGCGCCAGGGTAATCATGCCGCGGTTGTGCGGCATGGTGATACCGTTGAGCTGCTGCAGCCCGTGATCGCGCGTATAGCGGATCATTTTTTCCAGCAGCCGTCGTCCCATGCCCAGCCCTTTTAAGTCGGAGCGCACCAGTACGGAAAATTCGGCGTCGATATTGTCGGCATCGGAGATCGCGCGCGTGACGCCAATAATCTCGCTCATCTCCTGCTGCTGGCGCACCGCGACGAAAGCCATCTCGCGGTCATAATCGATCTGCGTCATATTGGCGAGATCGTCATGGGTAAATTCGTTAATTTCGCTGAAGTAGCGGTAATAGAGGTCTTCTTTGGTGACCTGTGCGATAAAGGCGCGCAGCAGCGGTTCGTCCTCCGGCAGGATAGGGCGGAACAGGCAGCTCTGCCCATCTTTCAGCATGACCCGCTCTTCAAGCTGCTGCGGATAGGGGCGAATCGCCAGTCGCGCTTCGCTGTCGCCGCTAAAAGGCGCCAGATCCAGAGTAACATCAAGCAGGGTAAATTCGCTGCCCGCCGCCAGCAGCGGATGAATATCGAGCCGCTGGATCTCCGGGCAGTCCACCACCAGGTTAGAAACCTGCACCAGCAGCTGACTGAGCGCCGGAATATCCAGCGTACCCAGACCGCCGCGACTGCGGATCTTGCCGCTTTTGATCGCCTGAATGACCAGATAGCGCGCCAGCGTCATATTAAGCGGCGGCAGCGCGACCGCCGCCTGTTTGTCCGCCTGCCATTCAACACCGCCTTCGCCCAGCAAAATAACCGGCCCGAACAGCGCATCCTGTTGCACCACTACGCGCAGTTCCTGGGCGCCGGCGCGATTAGCCATGCTCTGAACCAGCAAACCTTCGATGCGCGCCTGAGGCAGCGTCTGTTTAACCCGGTCGATAATGGCTTCGGCCGCCTGCTCGACTTCTGCAGTGTTGCGCAGATAGAGCATAACGCCCTGAACTTCAGATTTATGGGCGATATCGGGCGAGCGCAGCTTGAGCGCCACAGGATAGCCGATACGCTCGGCGATAGCGGCCGCTTCCCCGCTGTCGTGGGCGATCCAGGTCGGCAGCGTTGCCATCCCGTACGCCTGCAGGATCGGCTGCACCTCATGGGTATCAAGCGTGGTGACGCCTTTCGCCAGCGCCTGCGACAGCAGCTGATGCGCCTGAGCGCTGTCCTGGGTCAGGCTGGCGGGCAGCGCCGGCGTTTCGCGCAGCTGTTTCTGGTTACGGCGATACTCTACCTGGTGCATAAAGGCGGTTACTGTGCCTTCCGGCGTGCGCCATGTGGGGATGCCCGCCTGGGTAAAGGCGCGCCGCGCCGCCAGCGATGAGAATTCGCCGCACCAGTTGGTCAGGAGCGTCACCTGCTTGCCGCGCGGATGAGCGGCGATGGCGTCAATGATTTGCTGCGCCGATTCGGTTGCGGGCGCTACCGCGCTGGGCGCATGGATGATCATCAACGCATCCAGTTCATGGCTGTTCAGCAGCACATTAATGCAGTCAACATAGCGCTGCGGCGTGGCGTCATCTTTCAGGTCGAGCGGATTGCCGCGCCCGACCCCTTCCGGCAGCAGTGCGGCCAGCGCCGAAAGCGTTTCGTCGCCCAGGGCGGCAAGCTTGCCGTTGCGCGCATAGAGTTCATCTAATGCCAGTGCGGCAGGGGCGGCGCCGTTGCTGATAATCATTAGCCTGTCGCCGCGCAGCGGACGCATATGGCTGAGCGACTCCACGGCGGTGAAAAGCTCATGGGTATCCTGCACGCGCAGCAGGCCTGCGCGCTGAATAGCCGCATCCCAGGCGGCGTCCAGCCCGCTATGGGTGCCGAGCAGGGCCTGAGCCTGATGACTGCGGCCGCTTTTGATCACCAGAATAGGTTTATTGCGCGAGGCGCTGCGCGAGGCCGACACAAAGCGTCGCGCATCGCTCAGGTGCTCAAGGTAGAGCAGAATGGCGCTGGTTTTGCCGTCGCGCGCCAGAAAATCGAGCAGATCGTCAACGTCGGTATCCAGGCTGTCGCCCAGCGCAATAAACCAGGAGAAGCCCAGATTGCGCTGCTGCGCCCAGTCGAGAATGGTATTGGAGACCGCCGCCGACTGCGAGATAAAGGCGATGCGGCCTTTCTCAATCGGCACCGGCGAGAAGCTGGCGTTAAGTCCTTGCCAGGGCGCGAGCAGCCCGAGACTGTTGGGGCCGAGCAGGCGGATCTGCCACTGCGCGGCGCAGCTTTTTAGCGCCTCCAGCTGGCTGGCGGGCGCGGAGAGAATAATGCAGGCTTTGCACCCTTTTTCGCCCAGCTGCTGCAGCAGTTCGAGATTGCGCTTCGCATGGGTACAGATCACCGCCAGGTCAGGCGCGAAAGGCAGGCTGTCGATGGTAGGCCAGGCGAGCACGCCGCTGACGGCTCTGTACTTTGGCGTGACCGGCAGCACCGGGCCGCTGAAGCCACCAGCCAGCAGATTGCGCATCATAAAGTGCCCGGCGCGTCCCGGCCTGTCCGAGGCGCCAATCACCGCAATAGATTTAGGTCGTAACAGCGCTTCCAGCCCGCGTTGGCTCATCCCGCCCTCCTGAAGTCGACTGGCGTGATTGTAATCGTTTTTTCCCGGATTTGCCGGTTCGGCGATCGCAGGCTGAGAACCGCGACAAAATTTTGCTCGCGCAGAGGGGAGGCGGCAATCCGGCAGCGGACCGCCGCACGTAAGCGCTAAAGACTCTCAGCGATGGCGCTTTGATACGCGGGATGGTGCGGTTTACCTGCCAGATAGGCATGACGAAACCGTTCAAAGTGGTGAAGCAGAGCGTGCGCCGCGGCCCCATCGCCTGCCTGCTCCAGCAGCGCGGCGGCGACTTCGGCGGTGCAGTGCTGGCCTTCGCCATGGGCTTCGCGCAGCGTATAGCGCGAGGGCGCGGTGACGTTTAGCGACATGACCGGCAGCGCATCGAGCCAGGGACTTTTACGAAACATTTTGCGCGCCTCGGTCCAGGTGCCGTCGAGCATAATAAAGAGCGGCGGCTTGCCGCTGAGCGGCGGCGCGGTCAGCACTTCGCGGCCGGGATCGGCGTAAGAGGCGGGAAACACCACCATCGGCTGATAGTCGGGATGCGCAACCGCGCTCAGCAGCGCGGGATCGGGTTCGGTACGCGACCAGCCGAACGCTTCGGTCTGCGGCAAAATATCGGCGATCAGTCGCCCGGTATTGCTGGGCTTCATCGGCTCGGTATCGAACATCACCAGGCAAAAGCGGCTACGCGCGCTCTGCGGCTGGATAGTGGCGCACAGGCAATTTTTTTGCGGCAGCAGACAGCGCTGACAGCGCACCACGCGATTGCCACGGGCGAGAAAAGGGCGAGTGGCGCGGGCAAGGCGTTGCGCACGCAGGCGGAGAACGGCGTTATCAGTCATGGCTTAGTGAGCAAAGTAAAACGCTAGTGTAATCGAAGCGCGCCGGAAAAGAAAAAGGCCAGCGCGGCTGGCCTGTGTGGGCTGATAAAAGGCTAATGCGGGAGAGATTTCCGCGTTTTTGATCGTGGCCGCGGGAAGCCTGGCTTTTGGGCCAGATCTTCCGTTTGCCGGGTCAGGGTTTATAGCGACTCATCAAGCCATTCGTTGAAAGGCGCTTTCGGCATCGCGCCGTTCAGCATGTCCACCAGCTCGCCTTTTTTAAAGATCATAATGGTGGGAATGCTGCGAATGCGGAAACGCGTACTCAGTGAAGGTTCCGCTTCGGTATTGACCTTAACGAAACGCACCTGGCCGCTGCGCTCCTGCGCCACCTCTTTAAAGACCGGCGCGAAGTTGACGCAGGGGCCACACCAGGGCGCCCAGAAATCCACCACGACCGGCAGATCGTCCTGTAAATATTTATCCAGCGTTTCGGCGGTCGCGTTAGCCACTTCGCCATTAAAGAGTTCGCTGCCGCAGCGGCCGCATTTAGCTCCATCGGCAACGCGATCCAGGGGAACGCGATTGGTTGCCTGACAGGAAGCGCATACCGTATTCATATAGACCTCAAGGGGTTTGCAGGTGTCAGTTTTGTAAATATTGTCCATTATGAGAAGGTTGCGAACAGCCCTCAAACTGGATTGTCCAATAGGTTCAATAGTTGATAGCTAAGCGCCAATACATCAGGTAATCTTCGCGCTCTCAATGCAGGAGGAACAGATGAACGACGAATTTAAAGGCAAAAGTGGCAAGGTAAAAGTGATGTACGTGCGAGATGAGGGCGAGAATGGCTCACGCGCGCCGAACCCGCGTACCGGTAAAGGTGGTGGCCGCCCAGCCCGTCAGGAAGATTCGCGTCGTTCCTCTGGCCGCCGTAGCGAAGAGGGCGCCAGCCGCAAACCCCGCAGCGATGAAGGCAGCCGCAGGCCTCGCAGCGATGAGGCTGGCCGCAAACCGCGTAACGACGAGTCATTCTCGCCGTGGCGTACCGTGTCGCGTCCGCCGAGCGAGCGCGCGTCCGTTGAAGAGAAGCAGCCGGAGCAGGGCGGCAAGGTCGCTATCGATCCGGAAGTGATCCGTCGTCAGCGTCAGGAAGAGACGCGCGTGTATGGTGAAAACGCCTGCCAGGCGCTGTTTCAGAGCCGTCCGGAAGCGATCGTGCGCGCCTGGTTTGTGCAGAGCGTGACGCCGCGTTTCCGCGAAGCGCTGCGCTGGCTGGCGGCGAATCGCAAAGCCTATCACGTCGTAGAAGATGCTGAGCTGGCGAAAGCGTCCGGCACCGAGCATCACGGCGGCGTCTGCTTCATTATTAAAAAACGCATGGGCATGGCGGTCAGCGAGTGGCTGAGCCAGGCCGGTGAGAAAGATTGCGTACTGGCGCTGGAAGATGTCAGCAACCCGCATAACCTGGGCGGCATTATGCGCAGCTGCGCGCACTTCGGCGTTAAAGGCCTGCTGGTGAATGACGCTTCGCTGCTGGAGTCCGGCGCGGCGGTGCGTACCGCTGAAGGCGGCGCCGAACACGTACAGGCGATCAGCGGCGAAAGCTTTGCTGGCGGTCTGGAAGCGTTCCGTAAAGCGGGTTACACCATCGTAACGACCTCAAGCCATGAGGGGACGCCGCTGGCGAAAGCTGAGCTGCCGGCGAAGATGGTGCTGGTGCTGGGTCAGGAGAGCGAAGGCCTGTCTGACAGCGCGTTCCAGCAGGGCGATATCAGCCTGTCGATCGGCGGGACCGGCAACGTCGAGAGCCTTAACGTCTCGGTGGCGACCGGCATTTTGCTTGCCGAATGGTGGCGTCAGAACGCATAAAAAAACGGGCCGAAAGGCCCGTTTTTGTTTAGGGAAGATGCCAAAGCGGACAGGGGGCTGTCAGGGATGGCGAAACAGACGCTAGTGCGCGCCGCCGCCGCCGCTGCCTGACCCAAAGGGCGGTCGGGCGAACCAGATCAGCACCAGCAGAACCAAGAACACTCCCGCCGACGCCCAGAAGATCTCATTGGCAGAGATAATCAATCCCTGGTTGGTGATCTGCTGCGCGATATAGGCTGATGCCTGCTGATGCGACATGCCCATTCCTTCCAGCTGGTGATACATCTGCTGCGCATTGGGGTTATAGGGCGTAACCGACTCGCTGAAGGTGCTGTGATGCATCGATTCCCGGTCGGTCCACATGGTGGTGGTAATCGAGGTGCCAATCGAGCCCGCCAGGGTACGCACGAAGTTCGACAGGCTCGACGCCGCCGCCAGCCGATCCGGCGACAGCCCGGAAAGGGTAATGGTGGTGAGCGGCATAAAGAAGCAGGCGACGGCGAATCCCTGGATAAACTGCGGCCAGGCCGATGCGCCGAAGTCCATCGAGGGTTCGAAGGTGTAGGCGCGCCAGTAGAAGCAGACGGCATACATAATAAAGCTGAAGGTCACCAGCTTGCGCATATCCAGCTTGTGGGCGAAGCGGCCGATAATCGGCGACAGGATCACCGGAATAATGCCTACCGGCGCGGACGCCAGACCGGCCCAGGTGGCGGTGTAGCCATATACCTCCTGCAACAGCTGCGGCAGCAATACAATCGAGCCGAAGTAGAGCATATAGGCCAGGCTGATTGAGAGGCAGCCGATAGTGAAGTTGCGCGACTTAAACAGCGCCAGATCGACAATAGGGTGGTCGTCGGTCAGCTCCCACACCAGCAGCACCGCCAGAGATATCACGGCGACGACCGTCAGAATGATAATCTCGGTGGAGTTAAACCAGTCAAGCTCTTTACCGCGGTCCAGCATTACCTGCAGACAGCCGATACCCACGACCAGCAGCACCAGGCCCACCACGTCGATAGGACGTACTTCGGTGCGTGTCTCGCGGCCGCGCAGGGTCTGCAACGTCAGCATCACCACCACGGCGCCGATCGGCACGTTGATAAAGAAGATCCAGCCCCAGTGGTAGTTATCGCTGATCCAGCCGCCGAGAATTGGGCCGCAGATCGGCGCGACAATCACCGTCATCGCCCACAACGAGAGGGCGATGCTGCGTTTGGCGGGGGGATAGTTGCTGAGCAGCAGACTCTGCGACAGTGGGATCAGCGGACCGGCTACCACGCCCTGCAGGATGCGGAAGAAAATCAGCATCTCCAGACTTTCCGACATACCGCACGCCCAGGAGGCGAGGGCGAACAGAATCGTCGCCCAGGTAAAGAGCTTTACCTCGCCGACGCGCTTCGCCAGCCAGCCCGTAATGGGAATGGAGATGGCGTTCGCCACCCCAAACGAGGTAATGACCCAGGTGCCCTGTGAGTTGGACGCGCCCAGATTGCCTGCAATGGTGGGGATCGCCACGTTAGCGATGGTCGAATCCAGCACCTGCATAAAGGTCGCCAACGACAGCGCAATGGTCATCAGGACCAGCGGCGCGCCTTCTAGCGGTTTTTGTGCCATGACAGCCTCCGCGTCATCATCCGGCGTTGGCGCGGACAATATCTGTGATCAGCTGATTCACCGGCGCCAGGTCGATCGCCAGCGCATTAGTGCTGTAGGCAGCCTGCTGACGAACGCTGGTGGCGAGCATGCTGCCATCTTTATTCGTGGTATCGACTTTCACCAGCGTCGAGAGACCAATGCGCAGCGGATGCTTCACGATATCATCCTGGTTAAGCTCGATACGCACCGGCAGACGCTGCACCACTTTGATCCAGTTGCCGGTGGCGTTCTGCGCAGGCAGCAGCGAAAAAGCGCTGCCGGTGCCCATATCCAGGCCGACCACTTTGCCGTGATAGGTCACGTCGTCGCCGTAGATATCAGCTACAACCGTCGCGTCCTGTCCGATGCGTACGCCTGCCAGCTGCGTCTCTTTAAAGTTGGCGTCGATCCACAGGTTGGTGGCGGGAACCACGGCCATCAGCGCTGTGCTGGTATCGATTTGCGAACCGACCTGCACGCTGCGGCGCGAGACATAACCGTCCATCGGGCTGCGAATATCGGTACGCTGCAGCGCCAGCCAGGCGTCGCGCAGTTCAGCGGCGGCCTGTTTCACCGCAGGCTGATCCTCCAGCGAAGTGTTGAGGATCATCGCCTGATTCGCGTTGTACTGCTGCACCGCCACATCAAGCTGCGCTTTAGCGGTGGCAACCGCGTCGCGCGAGTGCTGCAGCTCTTCGCGGCCGATCAGGTTAGAGGCACCCAGCGGCTCGCGACGTTTCAGATCGGCTTCCGCCTGCGCCAGCGCGGTTTGCTGCAGCGCGATGCTCGCCTGATACTGCTTAGCGTTGATCATCAGCTGATGCGTCTGACGCACGCTGGTGGCCAGCGCGGTCTGCGCTTTTTCAAACGCCTGTTCGGCGTCAGTTTTATCCAGCGAAACCAGCACGTCGCCTTTCTTGACGTAATCGGTGTCGTCAAACCAGACCTTATTGACGCTGCCCGACACCTGCGCCATCACCTGTACCTGGTTTCCGGCCACGTAAGCATCGTCCGTTTCCTGAAAGTGCCGCAGCACCAGGAACCAGTAAACGCCCCATGCGATACCCGCCAGCACAAAAAGCAGCGCCAGCAGAAGCAGCACTTTTTTACGCGTCTTCTTTTTATTGGCTGGCTGTTGCGGGCTTTGCGCCTCCGCCGTTGCACTCATGTCAATCTCCAACTGTTTCATATGTCGGGGCGCGATCGTCCCTTTTCACGGAGCCCGAGTCGAAAAAAGCCAGCGACAAGGCGCTGGCCGGATAAAAGGGGATTAAAATAACGGTTTCGACAGGTGATTGTGTCGCAGTTCTTGCTATTAGCGAGAGAGGGAAGCGATGACCTGATCTTCGTCCATTTTATCGAGACGATTGAGTAACTTACGCGTAATGCCTTCCAGCTGCGATTTTTCATCAGTCGACAGGGAAGACCAGAGATACTGCAGACTCTGATGCTGAGGCGGCAGCAGCTGACGCAGAAACTCATTACCTTTTTCAGTCAGATGCAGATGGAGGCAGCGACGATCGTTATCGCTCTCGCGACGCTCGATCCAGCCGCGTTTCTCCAGCTCATCTGCGATGCGCGTCGCATTGGTACGCGAAGAACCCAGCGCGGCGCTCAGCTCGGACGGCTGAATGCTCTGGTTTTCCTGCGCGTCCAGCGTGATCAGCGCCATGAATAAGGTTTCGTTAATTCCCTGCGCCTTTAACATCTTATTGCGATTTTCCAGCAGCTTTCCCTGCATGTGCATGCACAGACGCGTCAGAATGATTTCGTGCAGCGGGAAATCTTTGTGACGATTTGCGCGGATGTTAAGCATCTGTTCAATGGGAGTAAACGAACTTTCCATTATAAAAAAACCTCACTAGTTTCAACTAATATAGTAACGATGGTGACAGATTAAGCGTAGTCATTTTTACTCCGCGCAATTGTTCAGAAGGTCACACTGTCGTCATCAGGTGTTTCCAGGCCACTCCCTGACCCTGGGCACGAAACCCTCGCTCACCGCCGCTGGCTGCGGCAGGCGTCGATATCAATACGGGAAGAAACTTTTTGTTTGCTAAATAATTTCGCAAGAAAAAATAACTTCTGTGAATAGATTTGATGCTAACCATAACAAAACTAACCATTCGTGACCAGACTCAATCACATCTTTGGCATTTTATTTACTTACTTAACTGGGTTTCGAAGCGATAGCCGCGCCACCAAATCAGCAGGTTGAGCAGCGTCATGATCACGCCTGCGGCACAAACGCCGTACCAGCCAGCAGCATGAAAAGCGTTGGCAGAAAGAAGGGAGCCAAAAGCGCCGCCGATAAAATAGCTGGTCATATAACCCGACGTGAGGCGATTACGCGCTTCAGGCATCTGGCTGTAGATCACGCTCTGGTTAGTGATATGCACGCCCTGAACCGCCAGGTCGAGCAGCAGAATGCCGACAATCAGCGCCGCCAGCGAGTGCGCGCCCAGCGCCGTCATTCCCCAGGAGGCGAGCATAATCAGCAGGCCGAGCGTCGTGGTGAGCCTGGCTTTGCCTTTATCCGCCAGCGACCCGGCCTGACGCGCAGCCAGCGCGCCCGCCGCGCCGACCAGACCCAGCAGGCCGATTTCGCCTTCAGAGTAGCTGTAAGGCGGAGAGGCGAGCAGAAACGCCATTGATGTCCAGAGCACGCTAAAGTTGGCGAAAGAGAGACAGCCGGTCAGGGCGCGGGTGCGGATAACGCGATTCGCTTTATAGAGCTGGAAAATTGATTTCAGCAGCTGCGGGTAGTTAAGCGACACCGTAGGTTTCACCTGCGGCAGAAAACGCCACAGCGCCAGCGCCATCAGCGCCATCAACAGGCTGGCGGTCCAGTAAACGGTACGCCAGCCGCCCAGCTGCGCCAGCGCGCCCGCAACGGTACGCGCCAGCAGAATGCCGAGCAGCAGCCCGCTCATCACCGTACCGACAATCTTGCCGCGCTTCTCCGGCGGCGCCAGCGTCGCGGCGAGCGGCACCAGGATCTGCGCCACAACTGAAAACAGCCCGGTCAGTACGGTGCCCAGCAGCAGCAGGGAAAAAGAGGAGGAGGTAGCGGTAATCACCATGCCGCCTGCGGCCAGCAGGCTCATACCGACGATCAGCGCGCGGCGCTCAAGCATATCACCAAGCGGCACCAGCAGCAGAAGGCCGCAGGCGTAGCCGAGCTGCGCCGTGGTGACGATAAACCCCGCCATGCTGACGGAGAGGCCGAAATTGCTGGCGACGGTATTGAGCAACGGCTGCACGTAGTAGTTGCTTGCTACGGAGAGCCCGGTGGCGATGGACATCAGCACGACCAGCGCAGGCGTCAGCGTATGGCGATGAGTATTCATTTATATATTAGGCAGGTAGTAATAATCATAATAGGTTAATAGTAACCCAAAAAACTATTTCATTAATGTGTAAATTGACAGGACGTACCAGTCGGTACAGCAGAAAGCGAAGGGGCAGAGAGTTCCGCCCCTGAAGTGAGTATTTACTTATTTTGCGGCCGCAAGGGCATCTTTAATCCACTGGTCGAACTGCTGCTGGTGGGCTTTTATCCAGCCATCGACGTGGCGGTTAATATCCGCTTCAGACGCCTGGCCTGCATGCATCGCCGCGTTTTCCGCATTGATATCGGTAATCGGCAGCTTCATCTCGGCGAACAGTTTTGCCGCCGCCGGGTTTTTTTCAGCCCAGGCTTTGTTCGCTACGATATGCATGGTGTTAACCGGGAAACCGTAATTCGCGCCGTTAGCCAGTTTGGTATCGACCTTGCTCTGCGCCCCAGGCAGCGACGAGAACGGCACCTGTAGCCACACCACATCGCGGCCCGGCTTCAGCACGTCGCTCAGCCAGTATGGCGTCCAGGTATAGTAAAGAATCGGTTTGCCCTGCTTAAAGCGCGCCAGGGTATCAGCGATCATCGCCGAGTAGTTGCCCATATTGGCGGTGACGGTATCGCTCAGGCCAAACGCGGTGTTCTGATGATTGATAACCGCTTCGCAGCCCCAGCCCGGCGTGCAGCCGGTCATATCCGCTTTGCCGTCGCCGTTGCTGTCGAACAGCTTAGCGATTTTCGGATCTTTCAGCTGGGCGATATTGGTGATGTGGTACTGCTCGGCGGTTTTCTTGTCAATCAGGTAGCCCTGCGCTGCGCCAGAGACATAGGTGCCTGCGCGGTAGAACTTTTTGTCGCCGCCGGCGGCGTTATACATATCGTCGTGCAGCGGCTGCCAGTTGGTGGCGATAAAGGTAATGTCGCCAGAGGCCATAGAGGTGTAGGCGACGTTGTAGTCGATTTCGCTCGGCTTCTCGACGCTATAGCCCAGTTTTTCCAGCGCGCGGCTTACCAGCAGGGTCTGAAAGCCCTCTTCAGCAATGGTGCTTTGCGCAGGCTTAACGGTAATGCCTGTGCCGGGCAGATCGGCAGCGGAAGCCTGGGAGAGGGCGAGCGTGGTCAGCACGGCGGCGAGGAGAGGTGCGGTCTTGCGCATAGTTATTCCTTATTTTCGACGTTGCGAGGCGGGCGGCCGCGAAGGACCGCCCGAAAATCAGGATTTACGGAAAGGGCGCGTCAGCAGGCCAACCGGCCCGCTATGGCTCCAGTGGCGGCTGCCGCGGCTGCGGCCGTCGCGACCCACTGACTGGGTCAGACGATCGAGAATAATGGCGAGGATAACGATACCGACGCCGCCCACGGTGGCCAGTCCCATATCAAGACGGCCGATGCCGCGCAGCACCATCTGTCCCAGCCCACCGACGGCGATCATCGAGGCGATCACCACCATCGACAGCGCCAGCATCAGCGTCTGGTTTACGCCCGCCATAATGGTCGGCATCGCCAGCGGCAGCTGCACCTTAAACAGCATCTGGCGCGGGCTGGCGCCAAAGGACTCGCTGGCTTCGATCAGATCGGCGGGCACCTGCTTGATGCCGAGAATGGTCAGGCGCACCATCGGCGGCAGGGCGAAAATAATGGTGACCACCACGCCAGGCACGTTGCCGATGCCGAACAGCATGACGATCGGCACCAGGTAGACAAAGGCCGGCGTCGTCTGCATGGCGTCCAGCAGCGGTTGTATGATGCGACCCGCGCGTTCGCTGCGCGCCAGCCAGATACCCAGCGGCAGCCCAATAACGATACAGAACAGCAGCGCGGTAAGCACCAGCGCCAGCGTCACCATCGCCTGTGACCAGGCGCCGATAGCACCGATCAGCACCAGCGAGATCAGCGTAGCGACGCCCATCGCCGGGCTGGCGATCTGCCAGGCGATCAGAGCAAACACCAGAATCGCTATCGGCGCGGGCAGGCTCTGCAGCAGATGCTGAAAGGCGCTCAGGATATAGTCCACCGGCACGCGAATGCCCTGAAACACTGGACGGAAGTGATTGACCACCCAGTCGATGCCTTCGGTCACCCAGCGATCGAGCGGGATCCAGGTTTTATGGAAGGGATCGAGCAGATTAAAATGTTCCGGCTGCGGCGCAGGTGCGCTGCTCAGCCAGTCGCTGCCGCTGCTGGCGGCGCTATGTGCGGCGCTGCCGTCGGGCGTTCCCCAGGCGTCGGCGCCGTTGCCAGCGGGCGCGGCGCTCTGCGTTGCGGCATCACCCGCGCCTGACCAGGGATCGCTGCTCGCCTGCGCGGCATCGGCGGCGTGAGGCGCGGCGCTATCCCAGGGTTGACTGTTTTGTTCACTCATGACGAAGCTCCCTCACGATCTAAAGCGCGTAACAACATGCCTTTGGAAATGATACCGACGTACTGATTCTCTTCGCCCACCACCGGCACCGCGCAGGGCGCGTGCGCGACGTGGCCGAGCAGTTCGTTCAGCGAGGTATCTGAGGGAACGGCGGCTGGCGCGTCGAGCAGGGCGCTCTCCAGCCCTTCGCCTGCCGCCAGCGCCGCCTTCAGCGAGTCGGTGGAGACCACGCCGATAAATTTTTGCTTCTCCAGCACATAGCCGAATTCGCGATCCTCGTCCTGCAGCAGTTTGATGGCGGAGCGCGGGCCAAAGCCGGGCGCCTTGCGAATCAGCGCGCCAGCGCTGCGGCGGGCGATATCTTTCGCGCTAAAGACGTGGCTGATATCGACGCCGCGGAAGAAGGTGCGCACATAGTCGTTGGCCGGATTATTGAGAATTTCATCCGGCGTGCCGACCTGCACCACTTCGCCGCCCTGCATAATGGCGATGCGGTCGCCGATGCGCATCGCTTCGTCGAGATCGTGGGAAATAAAAATAATGGTGCGCTGATGTTTCGCCTGCAGCTTAACCAGCTCATCCTGCATTTCGGTACGGATCAGCGGATCGAGCGCTGAAAACGCCTCATCCATCAGCAAAATATCGGGATTAATCGCCAGCGCGCGGGCTAATCCAACGCGCTGGCGCATGCCGCCGGAAAGTTCATCGGGATAAGCATGCGCATAATTTTCCAGGCCGACCTGACGCAGCGCGTCCAGCGCTTTTTCCTGACGTTCTGCCAGCGGGACGCCAGCTAATTCCATGCCGAAGGCGGTATTATTTAGCACGTTCATATGCGGCATCAGCGCAAACGACTGGAATACCATGCTGATTTTATTTCTGCGCACCTCGCGCAGTTCGCTGTCAGATATTTTTGCAATATCGACGCCGTCAATGATTACCTGACCGCGGGTGGGTTCTATCAGACGATTGAGAAGGCGAACCATGGTCGATTTTCCGGAGCCGGAGAGTCCCATGATGACGAATATCTCGCCTTCTTCAATGGCCAGACTGGCGTTTTTGACGCCCAGAGACAGACCGGTTTTCGCCAGAATAGTCTCTTTGCTTTCCCCTTTCTCAATATATTTAAATGCGCGATCGGGGTTTTCCCCGAATATTTTATACAGGTTTTTTACTTCAAGTTTAATTGCCATGCAGTGATAGAATCCTGTTTAATTTATTTTGACGTTCAGCTTTCCTGGTTAAATTTAAGCGGCTCATACCGTACCATACTGACATTATCTGACAACCCTGAATGGCAATATTCGTGGTGATGAGAGGGGCGCAAACGGCAGAATTTCCAGTGCTCACAAGGGATGAAGGGCCGCTAATTTTTTGCCGGGACGATCGGGAATTATGGCGATTTGACGCCGTAAACGGCAAAATTGCCAGAAAAGAGCGAGCCGAAATGGCGTAATTAGCGCGTCATCAGCGCGTCATATTTGCGAAATAAAAAGGTGATTGCTGGCGAAATAGCGGGCGGGAAAGAGAGCGATAAAATAAAAATATCGGGCCGCAACGGGCCCGACAGCAGCGGATTAAAAATCCCAGTCTTCGTCTTCGGTTTCGACCGCTTTGCCCATCACATAGGAGGAGCCAGAGCCGGAGAAAAAATCGTGGTTTTCATCGGCATTAGGCGAAAGCGCGGCAAGAATAGCCGGGTTAACCGTGGTGAGTTCCGCCGGGAACAGCGCTTCATAGCCCAGATTCATCAGCGCCTTGTTGGCGTTATAGTGCAGAAAGGTTTTTACCTCTTCCGCCCAGCCCACATCGGCGTAGAGCGCCTCGGTGTAGATGACCTCATTTTCATACAGCGCCAGCAGCAGATCGTAGGCGAACTGCTGTAGCTCCTCTTTGCGCGCGTCGTCAGCCTGCTCCAGCGCTTTCTGGTACTTATAGCCGATGTAGTAGCCATGCACCGCTTCGTCGCGAATAATAAGGCGGATCAGATCGGCGGTATTGGTCAGCTTGCCGCGGCTTGACCAGTACATCGGCAGCCAGAACCCGGAGTAGAAGAGGAACGACTCCAGGAAGACGCTGGCGATCTTTTTCTTCAGCGGATCGTCGGCGCGGTAGTGCGCCAGAATGATGCGCGCCTTGTTCTGCAGCGCCTCGTTCTCTTCGCTCCACTGATAGGCGGCGTCTACGTCGCTGGTATTGCAGAGCGTCGAGAAAATAGAGCTGTAAGATCGCGCATGCACCGCCTCCATAAAGCTGATATTGGAGAGCACTGCCTCTTCGTGCGGCGTCAGCGCATCCGGCATCAGGCCCGGCGCGCCGATAACGTTCTGAATAGTGTCGAGCAGCGTCAGT
Organism: Pantoea sp. UBA5923; assembly: GCF_002431095.1. NCBI lineage: Bacteria > Pseudomonadati > Pseudomonadota > Gammaproteobacteria > Enterobacterales > Erwiniaceae > Pantoea > Pantoea sp. UBA5923. Next base: position 18,140 of record NZ_DJDN01000049.1, read on the forward strand.
CCGGTAAAGACGCGGATAGTAAGCTGCTGCTGCTGGCTGTCCAGCGTCTGCCAGGCGGGCAGATCGTTCGAGAGCGGCACCTTTTCCGGCAGCCAGAAGTTGCTGGTCAGACGGTTCCACACTTCGAGATCTTTCTCGTCCTGAAGACGGTTCCAGTTAATCGCCTGAATCTGTTGTAGTTGCATAGTTTTCATCACAACGCGCAGGAAACGCAGCCCTGCACCTCCGTGCCCTGTAGCGCCATCTGGCGCAGTCGAATGTAGTAAAGCGTTTTGATGCCTTTCTTCCAGGCGTAAATCTGCGCTTTGTTGATGTCGCGCGTCGTCACATCGTCACGGAAAAAGAGCGTCAGCGACAGCCCCTGATCGACATGCTGCGTCGCTTCGGCATAGGTGTCGATAATCGCTTCCGGCCCGATCTGATAGGCATCCTGATAGAGATCCAGGTTCTCGTTGGTCATAAAGGGCGCAGGGTAGTAAACGCGTCCGGTTTTTCCCTCTTTACGGATTTCGATGCGCGACACGATCGGGTGGATGCTTGAGGTCGCATGGTTGATATAGGAGATAGAGCCGGTCGGCGGAATCGCCTGCAGGTTCTGGTTATATAAACCGTGCGTCATCACCGCCTCGCGCAGCGCCTGCCAGTCGGCGCGCGTCGGCAGTGTAATTCCGGCCTCGGCAAACAGGCGCGCCACGCGCCCGGTGCGCGGCAGCCAGTCGCGCTCTACATATTTATCGAAGTACGCGCCGCTGGCGTAGGCGGAGTGCTCAAAGCCGTCGAAGCGCTGCCCGCGCTCGCGCGCCAGCTGGTTAGAGATGCGCAGCGCATAGAAGGTGACGCAGTAGAAATAGAGGTTGGTGAAGTCGAGCGCTTCCGGCGAACCATAGGCCATTCCCTCGCGCGCCAGATAGCCGTGCAGGTTCATCTGCCCCAGGCCGATGGCGTGCGAACGCTGGTTGCCCTCTGCCACCGACGGCACCGAGCCGATATGACTCATATCGGAAACCGCCGTCAGCGCGCGCACCGCGACCTCTACGGTACGCGCCAGGTCGCGCGAGTCCATGGCGTGCGCGATATTCAGCGAGCCGAGGTTGCAGGAGATATCTTTGCCGACGCGGCGATAGCTCAGATCCTCATTGAACTCGCTGGGGCTGTTGACCTGCAAAATCTCCGAGCAGAGGTTGCTCATATTGATACGACCGGCAATCGGGTTGCTGCGGTTAACGCTGTCCTCATACATGATGTAGGGATAGCCGGACTCGAACTGGATCTCCGCCAGCGTCTGGAAGAAGTCGCGCGGCTGGATCCAGCTTTTACGGATGCGGTCGTCCGCCACCATCTCGTCATACTTCTCGCTGATGCTGATATCGCCAAACGCCTGGCCATAAATCCGTTCAACGTCGTAGGGCGAAAAGAGCGCCATCTGGCGATTCTCCTTCGCCAGCTGAAAGGTAATATCGGGGATGACGACGCCGAGCGAGAGCGTTTTGATACGGATCTTCTCGTCGGCGTTTTCCCGCTTGGTATCGAGAAAGCGCAGGATATCGGGGTGATGCGCGTTGAGCCAGACCGCGCCCGCGCCCTGACGCGCGCCAAGCTGGTTGGCGTAGGAGAAGGCGTCCTCCAGCATCTTCATCACCGGAATAACGCCCGACGACTGGTTCTCGATACGCTTAATCGGCGCGCCGTTTTCCCGCAGGTTGGAGAGCAGAAAGGCCACGCCGCCGCCGCGCTTGGAGAGCTGCAGCGCTGAATTCACCGCGCGGCCGATCGATTCCATATTGTCTTCGATGCGCAGCAGGAAACAGGAGACCAGCTCGCCGCGCTGCTGTTTTCCGCAGTTGAGGAAGGTGGGCGTCGCAGGCTGGAAGCGGCCGCTCAGCATCTCTTCCAGCAGGGATCGCGCCAGCGTCTCGCTGCCCTGCGCCAGGGTCAGCGCCACCATGCAGGCGCGCTGCTCGAAGGTTTCCAGATAGCGTTTGCCGTCGAAGCTTTTCAGCGTATAGCTGGTGTAGAACTTCCACGCGCCGAGAAACGTCTTGAATTCAAAGCCCCAGGCCGCCGCCTCGTCGTGGAAACGGCACAGGAAGTCGAAGTCGTACTGGTTCAGCACGTCCGCTTCGTAATAGCCTTCCGCGACCAGGTAGCGCAGACGCTCCGCCGCGCTGGCGAAAGAGAGCGTATTAGGCGCGACATGCTGCAGAAAGAACTGGCGCGTCGCTTCGCGGTCTTTGCTGAACTGGATGCGGCCATCGGCATCATAGAGGTTCAGCATGGCGTTCAGCGCATGATAGTCGAGCGTTACGCCATTGAGGGTGTCTGTTGTTGCCAAAATTGGGTTACTCCCGCTTTAACCGTGGCGATGTCTTCCGGCGTTCCCATCAGCTCAAAGCGGTAGAGCACAGGAACCTGGCATTTTTGCGCGATAATGTCGCCGGCCAGGCAGTAAGCCTCGCCGAAATTGCGGTTGCCCGCTGCGATCACGCCGCGAATGCCGCGCCGGTTCGATTCATCATTAAGAAAGTGAATAACCTGTCTGGGGACAGCGCCGCGACTGCCGCCGCCGCCATAGCTCGGCACCACCAGGATATAGGGCTGGTGGTGCTGCAGACGCGCGGAGAGGTCGAGAGGAATGCGGCGCGCCGGCAGCCCCAGACGGGCAATAAACCGGTGGGTGTTTTCCGACTGGCTGGAAAAATAGACCAGTGGAAACATGGCGCTACTCTCCTGCCGCCGCAAGCTGACGCAGACCGGCGATTTTGTCCGGGCGAAAGCCGCTCCAGTGCTCGCCATCCGCCATCACCACCGGCACCTGGCGGTAACCGAGCGATTTCAGGCCGTCAACGGCGTCAGGCTGCGCGTCGAGATTGATCAGCTGATAGTCGATGCCATGACGATCCATAGCGTTTTTGGTGGCGCTGCACTGGACACAGTTATCTTTTGTGTAAATAATAATGCGCATGATTCGTATTTCCCTTCTGTCATGGACAAGGTATCTGTGATACGTAAGCGGACGCCCGCATTTCAGGCTTCGTCGCCGCTCACATCTTGTGTCTGGTTGATAGAGAGAATACTAGATATAGTGGTGTTTAAATTCAAGCGCACCATATATAGATATCTGGACAATAAAGCGGCAAGGAGTGGCTAAAGCCAGGCGACATGCGGTTCGGCGCAGCGTAAAAAAATTTGTAAAGATGGCGGGGCAGAAAAAAGGCGAAAAAAAGCCCCGCTTACGCGAGGCTTACGTATTTTGATGGAGATTAACGGCGGCCAACCAGCAGCGCGCCTAACACCAGGCCTACTGCGGCGCCGATGCCCACGCCGTGCCAGGGTTTATCATGCACGTAGGCGTCAACCTGGTAGCTCGCGTCGCGCGCTGCCTGGGAAACGCGGTTATGACCGCCATTCAGCTTCGCGCGCGTCTGCTTCAGCAGCGCCTGCGCCTGGCTGCGCGCAGAATCCACTTCATCTTTTGCCTCGCTGCCGTAGGATTTCAGCAGCGCTTCCAGCGAATCAGCGAGCTCGTTTACATCCTGGTTAACATCAATGTCATCGTTTTTTGTGGTTCGATTAAACATTTTTTCGCTCCCTTTGATTTTGAAAGTAATACTGAGTGTAGACGATACGCGGATAAACGCATCGGCAGGACGGGGGTTTAGGGAAATTCCGAAAGCCGCACGGCGGCGTGCTGTTGTAAGGTTGCGAGGCTTGAAAGAGGAGAGGAAAGAGCATGTATTTACGACCCGATGAGGTAGCGCGCGTTCTGGAAAAGGCGGGATTTGAAGTTGACGAAGTCACGCCAAAAGCTTACGGCTACCGCCGTGGCGATAGCTATGTCTATGTTAACCGCGAAGCCCGTATGGGACGCACTGCGCTGGTGATCCACCCCACGTTAAAAGAGAAGAGTCAGCCGTTTGCCGAACCGGCGTCAGAGATGAAAACCTGCGATCACTACACGCGGTTTCCACTCTATCTGGCGGGCGAGTCGCAGGAGCACTACGGCATTCCCCACGGTTTCAGTTCACGTATCGCCCTGGAACGCTACCTGCAAAGCGTTTTCGGCTAATAGCGGCCAGCCCCGTCAGCGCGGGGCACAGCGCTGTTTTTTATCAAACCCTTATCTTTTATCACGTTGCAATTTCCGCCGGCGACGCGTATAACCCTGCCATATAGATGTTTAGACGTCCATACGGATAAAAGATGAGCGAGCAGGAAAACCCGTCACGGGAACACTTTAAACGCACCATGAAAACGCGCCATCTGGTGATGTTATCGCTGGGCGGCGTAATCGGCACCGGGCTGTTTTTTAATACCGGCTATATCATTTCCACCACCGGCGCGGCGGGCACGCTGCTCGCCTACCTGATCGGCGCGCTGGTGGTGTGGCTGGTGATGGTCTGTCTGGGGGAGCTGTCGGTGGCGATGCCGGAAACCGGCGCGTTCCACGTCTATGCGGCGCGCTATCTCAGCCCTGCTACCGGTTACACCGTCGCCTGGCTCTACTGGCTGACCTGGACGGTGGCGCTCGGCTCCAGCTTTACCGCCACAGGCTTCTGCATGCAGTACTGGTTTCCGCAGGTGCCGGTGTGGATCTGGTGTCTGCTGTTTTGCGTCGCCATCTACCTGCTGAATATTATCTCCACGCGCTTCTTCGCCGAAGGGGAGTTCTGGTTCTCGCTTGTCAAAGTTGTCACCATTATCGCCTTTATCGTGCTGGGCGCGGCGGCGATGTTCGGCTTTATCCCGCTGAAAGATGGCAGCGCCGCGCCGGGTCTGAGCAACCTTACCCAACACGGCTGGCTGCCCCACGGCGTGCTGCCGATTATCATGACCATGGTGGCGGTGAACTTCGCTTTTTCCGGCACTGAGCTTATCGGCATCGCCGCGGGCGAAACGGAAAACCCGCAAAAAGTGCTGCCGCTGGCGATCCGCACCACGGTAGCGCGGCTGATCATCTTCTTTGTCGGTACGGTGCTGGTGCTGGCGGCGCTGATCCCGATGGATCAGGCGGGCATCGTCAAAAGCCCCTTTGTGCTGGTGTTTGAAAAGATCGGCCTTCCTTATGCAGCGGATATCGTGAATTTCGTTATCCTCACGGCAATCCTCTCCGCGGCTAACTCCGGGCTTTACGCCTCGGGCCGTATGCTCTGGTCGCTGGCGAACGAGAAGACGCTGCCGCGCTGCTTCGCCCGCGTCAATAAGCGCGGCGTGCCGCAGCTGGCGATCACCGTCAGTATGCTGGGCGGCGTGCTGGCGCTGCTTTCCAGCGTTATCGCGCCGGATACGGTATTTGTCGCGCTGTCGGCCATCTCCGGCTTTGCGGTGGTGGTGGTCTGGCTCAGCATCTGCGCCTCGCACTATATGTTCCGCCGCCGCCATCTGGCGCAGGGCAGGGCGCTGAGCGAGCTAACCTACCGCGCGCCGCTCTATCCGCTGACGCCGATCCTGGGCTTTGCCCTTTGCCTGCTGGCGTGCGTCGGGCTGGCGTTTGATCCCTCGCAGCGCATCGCGCTCTGGTGCGGCATTCCCTTTGTGCTGCTCTGCTATGGAGTTTACGCTGTGACTCATAAAAAATCGCAGGCTGAGGAGGCCAGAAATGCAGCATAATTCCGTGGCGCAGGCGCTGGCTGAAAGTGACATTCTTATCCTGGACGGCGCGCTGGCGACCGAGCTGGAGGCGCGCGGCTGCAATCTGGCAGACGCGCTCTGGTCCGCGAAGGTGTTAATGGAAAATCCTGAGCTGATCTACCAGGTACACCGCGACTATTTCGCCGCCGGCGCGCGCGTTGCCATTACCGCCAGCTATCAGGCGACGCCGCAGGGCTTCGCCGCGCGCGGGCTGGATGAGGCGCGGTCGCTTCAGCTTATCGCCCGCAGCGTTGAACTGGCGCGGCGCGCGCGCGACGACTACCGCGCTGCCAGCGGCAGCCGGGCCACGCTGCTGGTGGCGGGATCGGTTGGGCCATACGGCGCCTTTCTTGCCAACGGCGCGGAATATCGCGGCGACTACGCGCTGCCGGACGAAGAGATGAAGGCGTTCCACCGTCCGCGCGTACAGGCGCTGCTGGCGGCGGGGGCGGATCTGCTGGCGTGCGAAACGCTGCCTTCTTTTGCCGAAGCGCAGGCGCTGGCCGCGCTGCTGACGGAATTCCCCGGCGCGCAGGCGTGGTTCTCCTTTACGCTGCGCGATGCGGAGCATATCAGCGACGGCACGCCGCTGTGCGAGGTCGCCGCTTTCGTGCAGGCGCAGCCGCAGATTGTGGCGCTGGGCCTCAACTGCGTTGCGCTGGAGCAGGTGACGCCTGCACTGACGGCGCTGCAGAGGCTGACCAGCAAACCGCTGGTGGTCTATCCCAATTCCGGCGAGCAGTACGATGCGACGACGAAAACCTGGCATTCCGCGCCGTCGGGCTGCACGCTGCATGACCGGCTGGCCGAGTGGCGCGCCGCTGGCGCAAGGCTGATCGGCGGCTGCTGCCGCACCACGCCGCAGGATATCGCGGCGATTGCGCAGCGGTGTCAACCGCAATAAAGCGCAGAAAACAGTCGATGCTAAGGCGATTAACGGCGCAAGGGCGGTTTACACTGCCCTTTCAGACTCTTTAGCGGATCCACTCATGAAACAGCGACTTCTTATCCTTGCCGCCGCGCTGCTGCTTAGCGGCTGCGCCTCGATTGTCGGCTCACCGACCCAGGCGGTGCGTATCGACTCTCTGCCGCAGGGCGCGCGCTTTACCGTACAGGATGAGGATGGGCGCCCGGTGGCAGAGGGCTACACGCCGCAAACCGTCGAGCTGGCGAAGTCGACCGGCCGCTATTTCGGCAAGAAGCACTATCAGGTGATGCTGGAGAGTCCGGGCTACGTGCCGGTAACGCTGCCAATCGAAGGCAAAGCCAACCTCTGGTATCTGCTCGGCAATATTCCGCTGGGCGGCTTTCCCGGCTGGCTGCTGGTCGATCCCTTTAACGGCGGCATGTACAACCTCCAGCCGGAACATCCGCGCCCCTACCTCAATCCGGTTGGCGCGCGTAGCTGAGTGCGATTACTGCGCGGTGGGCTTCACCATCGCGCCGCCTGAGCGGAACCTTTCCAGGAACTGGTGCTGGAAAATGCACATGCGGATGGTATTGCGATACTCGCCGTTGATAAAAAATTCGTGCTTCAGCACGCCTTCCGTTTCAAATCCCAGCTTGCTGTAGATGTGGATCGCTTTCTCATTCTCCTGATCGACAATCAGATAGAGCTTGTAGAGATTCAGTACGGAGAAACCGTACTCCATCGCCAGCTTCGCCGCCTGGCTCGCCAGCCCTTTGCCCTGATGCGCCGGATCGATAATGATCTGAAACTCGGCGCGGCGGTGGACATGATTGATCTCCACCAGCTCTACCAGCCCCGCTTTCTGACCGTCGTGCTCTACGACGAAGCGGCGCTCGCTCTGATCGTGAATATGCTTGTTATAGAGATCGGAGAGTTCAACAAACGCCTCATAGGGCTCTTCAAACCAGTAGCGCATTACGCTGGCGTTGTTATCCAGCTGGTGTACGAAGTGCAGATCTTCCCGCTCCAGCGGGCGTAGCTTAACCGTCATGGTGACCTCTTTGTTGACAGATTTCGCGCGAGTATAGCGCACAAGGCGCGCCAGCTCGCGCGATCCGTCAGGCGGTGATCTGCTCGACGATGCGGCCCTGCGCCATGCGCGCGGCGCGATCGCACATGTGGTCAATCACGTCGGGATCGTGGCTGACCAGCACCATCGTCAGGCCGTCGTCGCGCTTGAGATCGTTCAGCAGATTGAGGATCTCCGCCTGCACCGACATATCCAGCGCCGAGGTCGGCTCATCCAGCAGCAGGATCTTTGGCTCCAGCAGCAGCGCGCGCACGATCGCCACGCGCTGGCGCTGACCGCCCGAAAGCTGATGCGGATAGCGCTCCGCCAGCGCCGGATCCAGCCCGACGTGACGGAAGCCCTGATTAATACGATCGTCGATATTGTCGCGGCGCAGCAGCTTCAGCGGCTCCGCCAGGGTGCGGCGCAGGCGATGACGCGGATGCAGCGAGGCGTAGGGATCCTGAAATACCATCTGCACATCGCGGCGCAGCTGGCCGGTAAAGGGCTTGCCCGGCGCGACGTCGCAGCCCGCCAGCGCCATTTTTCCCTGCCAGTGCGGGTTCAGTCCGGCCATCACCCACAGCAGCGATGATTTGCCGCAGCCGGACGGGCCGACCAGACCGAAACACTCGCCGGCGTTGACCTGCAGATCGACCTCATGCACCACGGTGCGGAGTTCATAGCCCTGCTTATGCGAGACGCTGAGCTGCTGAAGATTAATCATGATTCGCCTCCAGCGCGGCGCGGTCCAGCACCGGCAGCGCCTCGCCGTGTGTCGCTTTGCTCGGACGGCACGACCAGAGCGTGCGCGTATAGGGATGGGTGGCGCGCGGCAGATCGGCGGCGGGCAGGGTATCGAGCACGCGGCCTTTGTACATCACCATCACGCGCTCGCAGTGTTCAGAGACCTGTTGCAGATCGTGGCTGATCAGCAGTAGCCCCATATTGCGCGCCTCGACCAGACGGCGGATCAACGCCAGCACCTGATCGCGCATGGCGTGATCGAGCGCCGAGGTCGGCTCGTCGGCGATTAAAAAGGCGGGATCGGCAATCAGCGCGATCGCCAGCATCACGCGCTGGCCCATGCCGCCGGAGAGCTGATGTGGATAGCGCTGCATCAGCTGGCGCGGCTGCGGCAGGCCCACGGCGTCGAGCATCTCGCACACTTTCTCTTTCCGCTCGCTGCGGCTCAGGCGACGGTGCAGCAGCAGCGGTTCCTCCACCTGCCAGCCGATGGTGCGCGTCGGGTTAAGGGCATATTTCGGGTCCTGCATCACCATCGCCACCGTATCGCCGCGCAGCGCGCTCCAGGCTTTTTCGCTCAGGCGCTGCGCGTCGTGGCCAGCCACCTCAAGCTTCTGCGCGTGAAGGCGCAGCGCGGGCGAGAGTAGTCCCATCAGCGCGCGCGCGGTCAGCGACTTGCCGGAGCCCGATTCGCCCACCAGCGCCACGCGCTCGCGGCCAATGCGAAAGCTGATGTTGTCCACCAGCAGCGCGTCGTCGCTGCGGATGCTCAGCGATTCGGCGTAAAGTAACAGATCATTTGGCATGGCGAGTATCCAGTCGGTCGCGCAGGCCGTCGCCTGTCAGGTTAAAAGCCAGGCTGCCGAACAGAATCGCCGCGCCCGGCGCGGCGGCAACCCACCACTGGTCGAAAATCACTTTGCTGCCTTCCGCGACCATCGAGCCCCATTCGGCGGTCGGCGGCTGTACGCCCATGCCGAGGAAGCCGAGACCGGCGGCGGAAAGAATAATGCCGCCGAGGCTGAGCGCGGCGCGCACCACGGCGGTCGGCAGGCAGAGCGGCAGAATATGGCCGAACATCAGGCGCAGCCCGGTGATGCCCTGCATACGCGCGGCGGCCAGATAGTCGCTGCGGCGCAGCGCCAGCGTTTCGGCGCGCGCCTGGCGGGCGAAGGGCGGCCAGCTGGTGAGCGCCAGCGCCAGCGCGCCGTTCATCAGGCCTGGGCCGAGCATCGCCACCAGCGCCAGCGCAATAACCAGATTAGGCAGCGAGAGAAAGATATCGGTAATACGCATCAGCACGCGCTCCGTCCAGCCGCCGAGGTAGCCCGCGGTAATGCCGACCAGCAGGCCGACCGGAATGGTCAGCACCAGAATCAGCGACACCAGCAGCAGGGTCGGCCGCGCACCGTAAATGACGCGCGAGAGCAGATCGCGGCCGAAGCCGTCGGTGCCGAACCAGTGCTGCGCCGACGGCGGCAGCAGGCGCGCCGAAATCGTCTGCATATTGGGATCGAAAGGCGCCAGCAGCGGCGCGAGCAGGGCGGTCAGCACCAGGATCGCCACCAGCGTCAGGCCGATGGTCAGCGAGGTGACGCGACGGCGACGGCGGCGCGGCCGTACGGTTTCGAGTTCAGAGAGTTGTTGCGTCATCGGGTTCTCGGATCGGTTAACCAGGTTAAGGCGTCCGCCAGGGCGTTAAGCAGTATGAAGCAGGCGCCGATCAGCAGCGTGGAGCCGAGGATGGCCGGTACATCGGCCGAGAAGAGCGCATTGGTCATATAGCGCCCGACGCCCGGCCAGGCGAAAACGGTCTCGGTCAGCACCGAGCCTTCCAGCAGCGTAGCGTAGGAGAGGGCGATGACCGTCACCAGCGTGCCCAGCACGTTGGGAAAAATATGGCGCAGCAGAATGCGGCCGCGGCCGGCGCCTTTGGCGCGCGCCAGCGTCACATACTCTTTGCTGCTCTCTTCCAGCAGCGCGGCGCGCAGCAGACGGGTAATGCCCGCCATCGCCAGCAGGCCGAGGATCACCACCGGCAGCCAGAGATGAGCGATAGCGTTGCGGAACATCTCGCGGTCGCCGGAGAGCCAGCTGTCGATCAGCACGAAGCCGGTTTTTGGCTCCAGCGTATAGACATAGAGGTCATCGAGCCGTCCAGGCCCGGCCGACCAGTGCAGTACGGCGTAAAACAGCAGCAGCCCGAGCAGGCCGAGCCAGAATACCGGCACCGAATAGCCGAGCAGGGAGATAAAGCGCGCCACATTGTCGAGCAGGCTGCCCGGCTTCCAGGCGGCGAGCAGCGCCAGGCTAATACCGAACAGGGCGGCGAATAGCATGGCGCAGGTCGCCAGCTCAATCGTCGCCGGAAAGGTCTGCATCAGATCGTTCGCTACCGGCTGATTAGTGAGACGGGAAAGGCCAAGGTCGCCGCGGGCCAGGTGCTCCAGGTAGCGCCAGAACTGCACCAGCACCGGCTGATCCAGCCCCAGCTCGTGACGCACCTGCGCGTAGGTCGCTTCACTGGCGTGATCGCCAGCGATCTGCTGTACCGGATCCACTGGCGAAAGGTGGGACAACATAAAGGTAAAGGCCAGCAGCCCGAGCAGCGTCACCAGCAGCGACAGCAGGCTGGTGACGAACCGCGACAGGCGCGGCCAGATATGCCGGGCGAACCCGGCATCGGAGGCTGACTGCGCCATTATTTGCTGACCTGCGAGTAGTAAACCATGTCAGGGTTGATGCCCTGCACGTAGCCTTTCAGGTTGTCGCGCATTGCGATCAGGTTGCGCGCCTGCAGGCCGATAACGTACGGCGAGCTTTTCAGCACCGATTTCTGCATCGCCTCATAGAGCGCCACGCGCTTCTGCGGATCGCTTTCCGCCGTCGCCGCCAGCACCTGCTTATTCAGCTCAGGGATATGCCAGTCTGAACGGTAAGCGATGGTTTTGCTGCCATCTTCCGGGTTATAGGCGAAAGAGGCGGCGTTGGTGTTGGGATCGAAATAGTCCGCGCCCCAGGCGTTCAGCGTCGCCTGATACTTATGCGCCTTCACGCTAGTGGAGACTTCCGAACTCAGGCCCGGCTGCACGTTGATCTTCACGCCGCCTTTGGCGAAGCTGCCCTGCAGCGCCTGCGCGATATCGAGATAGGGCGGCTGGTTGCTGGTAGAGAGATTGAAGCTGACGTTGGTCAGGCCCGCTTTCTGCAGAATCGCTTTCGCCTTCTCAGGATCGTAGCTGTAAGGCGTGTCGTTGACCGCGCCGAGGAAGCCTTTCGGCAGGAAGGTCTGGTGCACGTCGAACTGGCCTTTCAGCAGCTCGCTGGCGATGCCTTTGTAGTCGAACAGGTAGCGCGCCGCTTCCCACAGCGCCGGGTTTTTCAGGGTATCGTTGGCGCCGACGTTGAACTGAATATAGTAGAGCGACGCCATTGGAATCGCTTCGGTTTTCACGCCCGCTTTGCCTTGCAGCGCGGCGATCTGATCGGCGCCGAGGTTACGCGCGATATCCGCATCGCCCTGCTCCAGCAGCAGGCGGCGCGCCGCCGGTTCCGGCACGTTTTTAATCAGTACGTTTTTCAGCTTCGGCGCGCCCGCAGGCGAAGTGGGATTCGCGGTCAGCAGCACAACCTGGTGCAGCACCACTTTGCGGATCTGATAGGGGCCGCTGCCCGCCGAGTTGGTCGCCAGCCAGCCGTTGCCCAGGTCACCGTTTTTCTCATTCGCCTTCACGGTTTTTTCATCGACAATAGAGGAGACCGGCGCTGACAGCAGGCTCAGTACGTAGGTTGGGCTGACGTTGGCGGTCCAGCTAATCTGAACGTGGTTGTCGTCGACCTTCTTCAGAAAGCCGTCAACGTTCTCTTTGGTCCAGCCGAGCTGCGTCAGAATAAAAGAGGGATCGAGGTTAAGCTTCACCACGCGGCCCAGCGAGAAGATGACATCTTCCGGGCGCAGCGGGTTGCCGCTGGCGAAGCGGGCATCTTTGCGCAGTTCAAAGGTCAGGCTGCGGTTGTCGCTGCCCGGCTGCCAGCTGGCGGCGAGCGTCGGTTTCAGATCCGTCGGATTTTGCGGATCGGACTGAACCAGACGCTGATAAATATTGGTAAAGGCCTGTACGCTGGTCAGCTCAAAGCCTTTGGCAGGATCGAAGCTGTCGGCGTCATCAATAGACTGAGCGATAACCAGCGTATCTTTCGGCGTGACGGCATGCGCGGCAAAGGCGGCTGTCAGCGACATCGCCAACAGGGAAGCGACAGTTTTTTTCATGGTAATTCCTTGCCTTATAAAGTAGTAACGCGAGTGTACGGAAGGGCTTAAAGGAAGAATAGTCTATTATGGGCTAACCTTATGCATTAAAGTTATAAGGCTTGCGCTATGGTTATAAGCGGCGAAAACCCGCGTGAACTAAGTATAGAGAAACAGAACCTCAACAAAGGCTATTTAGGGTTATTTTAATCTTTACCCTTAACGCGACGCGCTTATAATGGCGGCAACTTTCTACTGGAGAATTCACTTGGACAGTCATTCGATATTTTCACTGATACTGGCAAGCTGAATTTCCATGCTGCTTGCCACCCGGCGGGCAGCAATCCTGTTAAATAACGATTGCTTCCTGAATAACATTATTCATTACGAGGCGATCGCTATGCTGCTTTTTTCGCACGCTCTGTTTCCTCCTCCTCGCTGCGCGTAGCTGACTGGCTGCGCCCTGCGCCTGCGCTTTTTCGCCGCGTCGCTATCCATACGCGGCGAGACGCTTACGCCTGCGGCTTATTCGGCCCTCACGCTACGCATCCTTTTTAATATTTAACTTTTTACGCATGCGTATTTTCGCATGTCGGGATTGCTTTGCCTGTTGCAGGGAGAATTCACTATGTCTGAATTAAAACTGGAAAGCCAAACGCTGGCGAAAAATAGCCGCGGCGCTGCGCGAAACGGCGAAAAAAAATATTTAATCGAGCAGGAAGCGAGCCGCTCCGTTGAGGCGACGCTGGCCAGCTTGCATAGCCAGACCGCAGGCCTGAGCCAGCAGGAGGCGGAGCGCCGCCTGGCGCAGTTCGGCCCAAACGAAGTGGCGCAGGAAAAAGCGCCGCCCGCGCTGTTGCAGCTGCTGATGGCGTTTCATAACCCCTTTATCTACGTGCTGCTGGCGCTGGCGCTGGTGAGTTTTTTCACCGACTACTGGCTGCCGCTGCGCGCGGGCGATAAGGGCGATCTCACCGGCGTCACTATTATCTGCACCATGGTAACGCTGAGCGCCTTGCTGCGTTTCTGGCAGGAGTTTCGCACCAACCGCGCCGCGCAGGCGCTGAAGTCGCTGGTACGCACGACGGCGACCGCGATGCGCGACGGCGCGCCGCAGGAGGTCGCCATGCGCGAGCTGGTGCCCGGCGATATCGTTCTGCTCAGCGCGGGCGATCTGGTGCCTGCCGATGTACGCCTTATCAGCTCGCGCGATCTTTCCGTCAGCCAGGCAGTGCTGACCGGCGAGTCGCTGCCGGTTGAGAAAGTGGACCTCAGCGCCGACGTGGCGGTAAAAAGCAGCAGCGCGCCAGCGAGCGGCAAGAGCCTGCTGGAGCTGGATAACATCTGCCTGATGGGCGCCAGCGTATCCAGCGGCAGCGCGTGCGCCGTTGTCGTCGCGACCGGCAGCCTGACCTGGTTCGGGTCGCTGGCGAAGTCGCTGGTCGGCAGCCGCGCCCAGACTGCTTTCGATCGCGGCGTCAATAGCGTCAGCATGCTGCTGATCCGCTTTATGCTGATTATGGTACCGGTGGTGCTGTTTATTAATGGCTTCAGCAAAGGAGACTGGACCGACGCCACGCTGTTCGCGCTGGCCGTCGCCGTGGGGCTGACGCCGGAAATGCTGCCGATGATCGTCAGCTCTAATCTGGCGAAGGGAGCGATGGCGATGGCGCGGCGCAAAGTTATCGTTAAGCGCCTGAACGCGATTCAGAACCTCGGCGCGATGGATCTGCTCTGCACCGATAAAACCGGCACCCTGACGCAGGATGAGATCCAGCTGTCGCACGCGCTTAACTGCGCCGGCGACGAGGATGCGCGCGTGCTGCTGCTTGGCTGGCTGAACAGCAACAGCCAGACGGGAAGCAAAAATCCGATGGATCGCGCGGTGATGCGCGCAGGCGCGATGCAGGTCAGCGAGACGCAGCGCAGCCGCTACCACAAACAGGATGAACTGCCTTTTGATTTCGCGCGGCGTCGCCTGTCGGTGCTGCTGGAAGATCTGCAGCAGGGCGAGTCGCTGCTGGTCTGTAAAGGCGCTGTCGAAGAGATGCTTGCCGTGTCGACGACGATTCGCCTTTACGGTGAGTGCGTCCCGCTCTGTGACGACCGCCGGGCAATGCTGCAGGCGCTGGCTGAAGAGTATAACCAGCAGGGCTTCCGCGTGCTGCTGGTGGCAACGCGCGCAGGCGACATCGCGCCGCCGCTGGCGCAGGCAGATGAGCGCGAGCTGACGCTGGAAGGGATGCTGACTTTCCTCGATCCGCCAAAAGCGAGCGCAGGCCAGGCGATTCAGGCGCTGCGCGACAACGGCGTGGCGGTCAAAGTGCTGACCGGCGACAACCCGGTGGTCACGGCGCGTATCTGCCAGGAGGTGGGACTGGACGCCAGCGCGATGCTGACCGGCGATGAAATCGAGGCGATGAGCGACGGCGAGCTGGCGCAGGCCGCAGAGCGGAGCAGCCTGTTCGCCAGGCTGACGCCGCCGCAGAAAGCGCGACTGGTGCGTCTGTTTCAGCAGAACGGCCATACGGTAGGCTTCCTCGGCGACGGCATTAACGACGCCCCGGCGCTGCGCGACGCCGACGTCGGGATTTCGGTTGACAGCGCGGCGGATATCGCCAAAGAGTCCTCCGATATTATCCTGCTGGAGAAAGATCTGCGCGTGCTGGAAGAGGGCGTGCTGAAAGGGCGCGAAACCTTCGGCAATATCATCAAGTACCTGAACATGACCGCCAGCTCTAACTACGGCAACGTCTTTTCCGTATTGATCGCCAGCGCCTTTATTCCGTTTCTGCCGATGCTGTCGATTCAGCTGCTGCTGCAGAACCTGATGTATGACATCTCCCAGCTGGCGCTGCCCTGGGACAAGATGGATGCGGAGTTCCTGCGCAAGCCGCGCAAATGGGACGCCAGCAATATCCGGCGCTTTATGCTGTGGATGGGGCCAACCTCGTCGCTGTTTGATATCACCACCTTTGCGCTGATGTGGCACGTTTTCGGCGCAAATCATGCGGGCGCGCAGTCGCTGTTTCAGTCCGGCTGGTTTGTTGAAGGGTTGCTGTCGCAGACGCTGGTAGTGCATATGCTGCGCACGCAGAAAATCCCCTTTATTCAGAGCCGCGCGGCGCTGCCGGTACTGTTAACCACGTTCGGCATTATGGCGCTCGGCATCGGCATCCCGTTCTCGCCGCTCGGCGCGATGGTTGGACTGGCGCCGTTGCCGCTTGCCTATTTCCCCTGGCTGGTGGCGACGCTGTTCGGCTACTGCCTGGTGGCTCAGGGAATGAAACGGATCTATATCCGCCGCTTCGGTCAGTGGTTCTAGGAGGGCAGCAATGAGAAGAGTAAGGCTCGACCGGGCGTTTATCGGCGTGGCTGTTATCGCCATTGCGCTGATATTACTGACGGTCATAGTGCGCTAAATCATCGGCGGCGAGGCGACTCGCCGCTTTTCCATTTTTTAACCCGTTTCTGTGGTTAAGAATGGTCTTAAATTTTTCCTCTGCAAACTCCTCTGTATCCGCGCTCACCGTTCCGTTTTTATTACAAAAACCCCTAAAATCCCTTAAACATTCAGCTTAAAAAATCAGCAAACGAAAGTTGTCGCTAACAATAAATTATGGATAATACGCAGCCAGTTTTACCTGAGTTAACATAATTTACGATTACTTTACGTGACAGGGATTGTCTGATGGTTTTCCAGCATAAATGTATTCTTTTCTCCATTGCTCTGCTGAACGGCGCGTTTTTTACCGCACAGGCCACCGCCGCAGAGGCGCTGCCTGACGGAAACGACCAGCTACGCCTCCAGCAACAGCGCCAGCAGGCGCTGGAGCGCCAGATTGAACCGAAAGCGCCCGATGTGCGTCTTTCGCCGCCGTCTTCCAGCTTCGGCAGCATCAATTTTCCCGCTGAACGTCCCTGTTTCACCATCGCGCGCGTCGAGCTGCAGGGGCAGCAGGCGCTGCCCCGCTGGCTGCCGCTTAACCGCATCGCCAGCCAGGCGCAGGGGCGCTGCCTGGGGGCGAAAGGCATCAACCTGCTGATGAGCACGCTGCAAAACCGGCTGGTGGATCACGGCTATGTCACCACGCGCGTGCTGGCACCGTCGCAGGATCTCAACAGCGGCGTGCTGCGTCTGGTGATCGTGCCGGGCTACGTGCGCGAGGCGAAACTGACGCCGGAAAGCGGCCACTATCTCTGGCTCTACAGCGCCTTTCCTGCTCATGCGGGCAACCTGCTTGATTTGCGGGATATCGAACAGGGGCTGGAAAATCTGCAGCGCCTGCCGACTGTGCAGGCGGATATGTCGGTGGTTCCCGGCGAACAGCCTGGCGAGAGCGACATCCAGGTGCGCTGGCAGCAGAAAAAGATGTGGCGCGTCGGCGTCTCGCTGGATGACTCCGGCACCCGCAGCACCGGCCGCTATCTGGGCGGCGTGACGCTTTCGCTCGACAACCCTTTTGCGCTGAGCGATCTCTTGTATCTGTCGGCGACGCACGACCTGCAGGGCCAGGGCGGCAAGGGCAGCAAAAACCTCACCGGCCACTATTCGGTGCCGTTCGGCTACTGGATGTTCTCCGCGACGGGCAGCGATTACGACTATCACCAGACGGTGGCCGGACGTAATCAGGATTATCGCTACAGCGGCAAAAGCAAAAGCCTCGATTTCCAGCTCAGCCGCGTGCTGCACCGCAGCGGCACGCAGAAAACCTCCTTTACCTACGACGTGCTGACGCGCGAAAGCCGCAACTACATCAACGACACCGAGGTGCAGGTACAGCGGCGACAGACCGCTGCCTGGCGTATCGGTCTGCAGCATCGCCACTATATTCAGCAGGCCACGCTGGATGCGGGCATCAGCTATCAACGCGGCACGCGCTGGTTTGGCGCGCAGCCTGCGCCGGAGGAGTATTTCGGCGAGGCGACGGCGCTGAGCAAAATCGTGCAGCTTAATGCGCAGTTCAATCTGCCGTTTACGCTTGGCGATCAGCACTTTCGTTACAACCTGCAGTATCTGCGCCAGATGAGCAACACGCCGCTTACGCCGCAGGAGCAGTTCGCTATCGGCAACCGCTGGACGGTGCGCGGCTTCGACGGCGAGCGCACCCTTAACGCCAGCCGCGGCTGGTATGTGCGCAACGATATCGCCTGGAGCACGCCGCTGCCCGCGCAGGAGTTCTACCTGGGCGCGGATTACGGCGAAGTCGGCGGCGCTGGCAGTGAACTGTTAACCGGCCAGCATCTGGCGGGCGGCGTGGCGGGGCTGCGCGGGCAGGCGTTCAACACCGGCTATGACCTGTTTATCGGCACGCCGTTCTCCAGACCGGATGGCCTGCGCACCAGCAACGTCACGCTCGGCTTCAACCTTAACTGGAGCTACTGAGGGCCGACATGCGCGCAGGACAATATGAGATTAAATCGCCGCTGATCCTCGGTGGCGAAGAGAGCGAGGCGGAGGTGCTCGGTGCCGCCGTCTGGCTGTGGATGCATTCGCCGCTGCACCGCGACGCGCCGCTGCATGCGCTGCCGACGCTGCTGCTGCCGATTATCAAACAGCAGCAGTACGTTCTGGTGGCGGAGGCGGGCCAGCCGGTGTTTTTCTTTAGCTGGGCCTGGCTGAACAGGGAGGCGGAAGCGCGCTATCTCACGCTGCCCGCCATCCATTTTCCGCCTGAAGACTGGAACAGCGGCGATCGCATGTGGTGCTGCGACTGGATCGCGCCCTTCGGCCATACGCTGGCGATGAGCCGTCTGGTGCGCCGCGACCTCTTTCCTCACGCCTGCTGGCGGGCGCTGGATCATCGCGGAGAGCAGCGTGGCAAGCGCGTGTTTAACTTTCATGGCGGCAGCGTCAGCCATGCGGCGGCAAAACGCTGGCAGCAGCAGCATCCGCTCGCCGTGGAGCTGCCACAAATCTGATAAGGACATTAGATGAACAGAAACCTGTATCGAATCATTTTCAACAAAGCGCGCGGCATGCTGATGGTGGTGGCCGATATTGCCCGTTCGGGCCGCGCGGGCAGTTCCCGCTCCTCAGGCGTGGGCCATATCCTGAGCCGCCTGATCGGCAAAGTCGGGGCGCTGAGTTTTAGCCTCTGGCTGGCGATGGGCGTGATACAGCCCGCCAGCGCCGCGATCGTGGCGGACGCGCAGGCGCCTGGCGGACAGCAGCCGACCATTATCAACAGCGCCAACGGCACGCCGCAGATCAATATCCAGACCCCCTCCGCAGGCGGCGTTTCGCGCAACAGCTACAGCCAGTTCGATGTCGGGCAGCAGGGCGCCATCCTGAACAACTCGCATAAAAACGTGCAGACCGAACTGGGCGGCATGGTGAGCGGCAACCCCTGGCTCGCAAGAGGCGAAGCTAAAGTTATCCTCAACGAGGTCAACTCGCGCGATCCCAGCCGCCTGAACGGTTTTGTGGAGGTGGCAGGACAAAAAGCGGAGGTGGTGATCGCCAACCCGTCCGGCATCACCTGCAACGGCTGCGGTTTTATCAACGCCAACCGCGCCACGCTGACCACAGGCCAGGCGCAGATGAATAACGGCAACCTCACCGGCTTTAACGTCGAGCGCGGAGAGGTGGCGGTCGAAGGCGCAGGGATGGACAGCTCGCGCCAGGACTACACCGACATTATCGCCCGCTCGGTAAAAATCAACGCCAGCGTCTGGGCTAACGACCTGAAGGTGACTACCGGCCGCAACCAGGTGGATGCGGCGCATCAGCAGGTAACGAAACAGAGCGACGATCCCGCCTCGCGCCCGCAGATGGCGCTCGATGTCTCCAGCCTTGGCGGCATGTATGCCGGAAAAATTCGTTTGATCGGCACCGAAGCGGGCGTCGGTGTGCGCAACGCCGGCAGCATCGGCGCGCAGGCGGGCACCGTCGTGATCAGCGCCGACGGCCGCATTGAGAACAGCGGCAGCATACAGAGCAGCGGCGATCTACAGGTTGCCGCCAGCGAGGGCGTCAGCAACAGCGGCGCGATCTTCTCCGGCGGCAACGCCACGCTCTCCAGCGCGGCGGACGTAGCGAACAGTGGCTCTGTTGCCGCACGCAATAACGTCGCGCTTCAGGCAGCCAGCCTGAACAGCACCAAAGAGAGCATCCTCGCCGCTGGCGTGCAGAGCGACGGCAAGATCGGCGACTCAGGCGACCTGACGCTCGCTACCTCAGGCAAGCTGACCGCGCAGGGGCAGAACCTGGCGGGCGGCGACCTGGCCGCGCGCGGGCAGGGGCTGGATCTCAGCGGCAACCGGACGCAGGGGAAAAATATCACCCTCGACGCCCGCGACAGCGATCTGGTTACGCGCAACGGCGCTATCGCCGCGCAGCAGCAGCTCAGCGCCAGCACCGGCAAACGGCTGGATAACGACGGCGGCACGCTGACGGCGAATAAGCTCGATCTGCACGCTCACGATCTCTCCAGCCAGCAGGGCCAGATTACGCAAACCGGCGGCGACGATCTCTCGCTGACGCTGCAGGGCGACCTGAATAACCGCGGCGGGCGTATTGCGACCAATAGCGGCAACCTGACCCTTAGCGCCGACACCCTGGATAATCAGTCCGGCGAGATTACCCATGCCGGCAGCGGCACGCTGGCGGTTAACGCGCGCAGCCTGCAGGGCAGCGGCGGCAGGCTGATCTCGAACGGCCAGCTCAGCCTGCGCGGCGGCGAGCTTAACCTTGATAACGGTACCACTTCCGCTCAGCAGATCGATGCTGACGCCGACAGCCTGTCGAACCGCCAGGGCCAGATAGTGCAGAGCGGCAGCGGCGCGATGCGTTTGCATACGCGCGGCGCGCTCGACAATGAAGGTGGCCAGCTGGCGGCCAACGGCGATATCGATCTCAGTGCGGCAGCGCTCAATAACCGCTCCGGCACCCTCGTTGCTGCGCAGCAGGGCAGCCTGACGGCGCAGGTTAGCGGCGCGGTGGATAACCGCCAGGGCGAAGTGGCGGCGAGCCGCAACGTCACGCTAAACGCCGAGCGGCTGGACAACAGCCAGGGCAAGGTGACGGCGACGACGGGCAGCGGCAGCATTACGACGCAGCAGGCGCTGGCGAATCAGGCTGGACGCCTTGAAGCGCAGCAGGACTTTACCCTCAATGCCGCCGGGCTGGAGAATCAGGGCGGCAAGCTGCTCGGCAATAACCTTACGCTGGCGCTGGGCCAGAACGCGCTGGATAACCAGAACGGCGTAATCGCCGCCACTGGCGCACTGCGCAGCGACAGCGGCGCGCTGAATAACGACGGCGGACTGCTGCAGGCGGGTGGCGATCTGCTGCTCGATACACACGGCGCGCGCCTGAGCAACCAGCTGAGCGGCGACAGCGGCGGCATACTCAGCTCCGGCGCGCTGACGCTGCGCAGCGGCGAACTGGATAACCGCCAGGGGATGCTGGCGGGCGGCGGCGATACGCAGCTGACCACCCAGGGGCTCAATAACAGCGGCGGCACGCTGGTGGGCAAGCAGCGCCTGCAGATCAGCAGCGACGGCGCGCTGACCAACGACGCGGGCCTGCTGCAGTCGGGCGGCGATGCCAGCATCGACACCCACGGCTATGCGCTGAGCAACCGCGACAGCGGCAGCAAGGGCGGCATCAGCAGCCTGGGCGCGCTTACCCTTAACGCAGGCGCGACCGACAACCAGCAGGGCTTTATCGCCAGCCAGGGCGAGCTTCTTTTCCAGGGCGCGGAGCTGGCGAATCAACACGGCACCCTGGCCTCACAGGCGGGGCTTGCCGCTGCTGCGAAGACTATCAACAACCAGAGCGGGACGATTAAAGCGGGCCAGGGGCTGACCCTGAGCGCGACACAGTTGCTGGATAACCAGAGCGGCGTTATCGGCGCGGGCAAGGCGTTGCGCGTGACCGCCGGAGAGCTGCTTAACGGCCAGGGCACGCTGGCGAGCGGCGAGACGGGCCAGCTGGATTTCGGCGTGCTGGATAACCGCGACGGGCAGGTGGCGGCGCAGCAGGCGCTGACGCTGCGCGGCGGCACGCTGAACAACAGCGACGGCGGCCTGATCCAGAGCGGCGATCGCCTCGATATTGGGGTAAACGCGCTGCTCAACCAAAACAGCGGCGACAAAGGCGGCCTGACCAGCCAGGGCGATATGGTTATCGCCGCAGAGAAAATGGATAACGCGCAGGGTCTGGCCCTGAGCGGAAAAGCCTTGCAGCTGGATGCAGGCGGGTTAAATAATGCGGCTGGTACGCTGGTAGCGCAAAACCAGCTCCGCCTCGCCACACAATCCGCACTCAATAACCGGGCAGGCCTGCTGCAGGGCGGTAGCGTGCTTGTTGACAGCAACGGTCAGGACATCAACAACGAAAACGGCACGCTCTACAGCCTGGGCGATCTGCGCCTGCAAAGCGGCGATCTCGACAATCAGGCCGGTACGCTGGGCGCGAAGGGCGACCTTACGCTGCAAAGCGGCGAGCTGGATAACCGCAATGGCGGGCGCGTGGTCAGCGAACAGGCAGCCAGCCTCAATGCCACGCATCTGGATAACCGCGGCGGGCAGATCCAGAGCATCGGCGATCTGCTGCTGTCGAGCGCGCAGGGCGCGATAGATAACGCCGCCGGGCTTATCCGCAGCGGCGCGAACGCCGTACTTAACGCGCTGCAGCTGAACAATCAGGACACCCAGGGCGCGCAGCAGGGCATCGAAGCGGCGAATATCGAGATCAACAGCGGCAGCCTGGCTAACCAGCGCGGCGCGCTGCTGGCCGATAAGCAACTGACCATCAACAGCACCGGCCCGATCGACAACAGCAGCGGGCAGATAAGCGCCGGAGAGGCGTTATCGCTTCAGGGCGACGGTCTGACGCTGACCAACAGCGCGGGCGTCGTCAAAGCGGGCCGATCGCTGGCGATCCGTGCCGATCGCATCGGCGGCGACGGTCAGCTGCTTTCCCTCGGCGATATCACTCTGGTCAGCCAGCAGAGCCTGAACAACAGCGGCGAGATGATCGCCAACGGTAATTTTAACTTCACCACGCCAGGCGACGT
This sequence comes from Pantoea sp. UBA5923, assembly GCF_002431095.1. Taxonomy (NCBI): domain Bacteria; kingdom Pseudomonadati; phylum Pseudomonadota; class Gammaproteobacteria; order Enterobacterales; family Erwiniaceae; genus Pantoea; species Pantoea sp. UBA5923. Next base: position 40,768 of record NZ_DJDN01000049.1, read on the forward strand.
CACCAACAGCGGCAAGCTGCTGGCGGGCGGCAAGCTGGATCTGCGCGCCAGTAATCTGCTGAACGCCGCCAGCGGCGAAATCAACGCCGGGCAGGACTGGCTGACGCTGAACGGCCAGCTAACCAACTACGGCCTGATCGATGGCAAACAGACGCTGCTGAAGGCAGGCACCTTAACCAATATCGGCAGCGGCCGTATCTACGGCGATACGGTGGGCGTGCAGGCTGGGGTCTTCAATAACCTGGCGGAAAACGGCACCGCCGCCACGCTGGCCGGACGCGAGCGGGTCGATATCGGCGTCCAGACGCTGAACAACCGCGATCACGGCCTGATCTACAGCGCAGGGGATATGGCGCTGGGCGGCGAACTGGATGCCGACGGGCTGGCGACCGGCAAGGCCGATACCATCAACAACCACAGCGCGACCATCGAGTCGGCGGGCGATATGCTCCTTACCGCCGGACAGATCAATAACGTCAACGATCATTTCAGCACCGAACTGGCGACCGTTTCCACGGAGGCGATCACTGAGTATCAGCAGTCGGGTGATACGGTGCGCTGGAAAGCGGGTGAAGAGGGCGTCTTTGTCGATCGCAACTCCGCTGACTCGCTGCGCAACCTCAACACGCCGGGCAAAACCGGCAGCAACCACGACCGCTTCACCCAGTATGACTACACCCGTACGGTGCAGGAGACCCAGATTGCCGAAAGCGATCCGGCTAAGATCATCGCGGGCGGCAATATGACGGTGAACGCCGATAAGGTGTTCAACGATAAAAGCCAGATGGTGGCGGGCAATACGCTGACGATAAACGCGGGCGAGCTGGATAACGTCGAGGTGGCGGGCCAGCGCATCACGACCGACGTTGGTAAGTCCACCCGCTACTACCGCATCCGCCATAAAGGCGGTGACAGTCAGGGCAAAAAAACCTCGGCCTATACGCCGCCGGATGTGATTGAGACGATTGCGCTGAAGCCGAGCCAATTGGTCGATCACGGCGACATCAGCGGCAGCCCGGTTACGATTGCGCCGCAGAGCGCGCAGGGTACCAACGCGGTTATCGGCCATACCGGCAGCGTCAGCGCCGCCGTGGCGGGCAGCACGCTTTCGCCTGACCTGCAGAAGGTCGATACCGGCGCGCTGCCAGGCATTGCCACCGCAGCGCTCAAGCCGGGCCAGCGCTTCGAAGTCGCCAGCAGCGTTACGCCGCAGCAGGGAGAAGCGGCGCGCGTGGTGCGCATCGTCGGGCCGGATACGCGCCTGCCGGATAACAGCCTGTTTAAGACCAACCCGTCGCCCGACGGCAAATATCTGGTAGAGACCGATCCGCGCTTCACCCAGGAGAAGCAGTGGCTGAGCAGCGACTATATGCAGGACGCGCTGACGCAGAACAGCGATAGCGTCCTGAAGCGCCTCGGCGACGGTTTCTACGAGCAGCGCCTGATCCGTGAGCAGGTGATCAACCTGACGGGCCAGCGCTATCTGGAGGGATACAGCAACGACGAAGAGCAGTATAAGGCGCTGATGAACAACGGCATCGCCTTTGGCAAGCAGTACAACCTGACGCTCGGCGTGGCGCTGACGCCGGAGCAGATGGCGCTGCTGACCGAGGATATCGTCTGGCTGGTCAACGCGCAGGTCAGCCTGCCGGACGGCTCCAGCCAGACGGTACTGGTGCCGCAGGTTTACGCGCGCGTGCAGCCGGGCGATGTGGACGGCAGCGGCGCGCTGATTGCGGGCCGCAACCTCAACCTGAACCTGGGCGGCGGGCTGTTTAACAGCGGCACCCTGGCCGGACGCGAAGTAGTGAAGCTGAGCGCCGACAACATCACTAACCTGGCGGGCACCATTAAAGGCGCGAGCGTGGATCTCAACGCCCGCACTGATATTAATAACATCGGCGGCGCGATCCAGGGCACCGACGCGCTACTGGCAAACGCCGGTCGGGATATCAACGCCGTCAGCACTACGCGCAGCGTCGAGAGCCAGAACGGCGATAACAGCTTTGCGCGCACCAGCGTTGACAGCGTGGCGGGCATGTACGTGCAGGGCGACGACGGCAGGCTGATCCTGCAGGCCGGGCGCGATATCAACCTGACGGCGGCACAGGTGGTCAACAGCGGCGAGGAGAGCCAGACGGTGATCCATGCGGGCCGCGACCTCAGTCTTAACACCGTCACTACCGCAAGCCGCGACGATATCGTCTGGGATGCAGACAACAGCCTGAAACAGGGCAACACGCAGCAGGTCGGCAGCGAAGTGGTGGGCAAAGGCGATGTTAGCCTGCTGGCGGGCAACGATCTGAACGCCAGCGCCGCCACCCTCTCAGCGGACGACGCGCTGGCGCTTACCGCCGGCCACGACGTGACGCTTCTCAACGGCGAGAACACTAAGGATCTGGATGAGCGCTACAAGGCGACCGGCAGCAGCGGCTGGCTGTCGAAAAGCACCCTCAAAACGCGCGATCAGATTTCGCAGCAGACGGCGCAGGGCAGCGCGCTGAGCGGCGACAGCGTCACGGTCGCGGCGGGCAACGACCTGCGCGTGCAGGGAAGCCAGGTTACGGGCACCAACGACGTCGTCCTGCAGGCGGGCAACGATCTCAACATCCTGGGCGCCACGGAGCGCAACAGCGAACAGCATCTGTCGCAGGAGAAAAAGAGCGGGCTGTCAGGCACTGGCGG
>NZ_DJDN01000049.1:43512-44031 GCF_002431095.1 Pantoea sp. UBA5923
TGGCGGCATCGGTTTCAGTATCGGCTCGCAGAGCCTGAAAACCACCGAGACGGGGCAGGATCTGACTAACCAGGGCAGCACCGTCGGCAGCGTTAACGGCAACGTGACGCTGGAGGCGGGCAACCGCCTTGACGTTACCGGCTCCGAGCTTATCGCCGGTAAAAACCTGACGCTGGACGGCCGGGAGGTGAGCATCACCGCGGCGGAGAACCAGAGCAGCCAGACGCGCAAGGTGGAGCAGAAAACCTCCGGCCTGACGCTGGCGCTCTCCGGTACGGTGGGCAGCGCGCTGAATACGGCGACGCAGACGGTGCAGGAGGCGAAGTCCGCCGACAGCGGACGGCTGGCGGCGCTGCAGGCCACCAAAGCCGCGCTCAACGGGGTAGAGGCGGTGCAGGCCGCGCGCCTGGCGGCGGCGCAGGGCAACAGCCCACAGAACAGCAACACCATCGGCATCAGCCTCTCTTACGGCAGCCAGTCCTCCACCTCGACCCAGAACAGCGAGCAGCGCACCGCCCA
>NZ_DJDN01000075.1:0-10879 GCF_002431095.1 Pantoea sp. UBA5923
CATCAGTGCTCGGATGTGACGAGTGATCGGTCCAGCTCGACTGGCGGGCATTTTGCCAGTCGTAGTCATCCATATGACCAGAACCGGATCCCAGCGACGTCCAGCCGCGCGCGTTCAACGTAAGAAAAGAGAAAGCATCCCAGGAGATATCGCCTTTGAGAATAGCGACGTTCCTGATTTTCCAGTCAAGCTGGCTGACTTTACGCGCATTACTGGCGTCGTACACCAGCTCCTTAGATTTTCCGCCCAGCATGCCTACAGATGTAGAAACGCTGAGACTGTCCGAAGAGAAGTTTGGCGTGAATGGAGAAGATGCGGCAAACGCGGTTCCAGAAAGCGCGGCCATCATCATTACCGCAACGGTGCTCTTTTTCATTTAATATCCTGAGTGAAAATGTCGTTATCCTTGAATAGCGCGCACAGAATAAAAGGCAGGATTTTGTCAGGCAAGCGTAAGTTTTTCGATAAAAAAGAGGCTGCATAAGTTAAACAAAATTTATTAATGGTCGGCTGACGACTGACGATAATCTCTCACTGGTCAGCGTAAAAAAATGAATAGATTTTAGCCATGCGCCTGACGAATTTATTACCGTCCTTCCCTTTACTGCCCTCCTTTTTGGCTCGTTTAGCCCGCAATTAACGTGATATCACGGCATAAAAGCAAAGAAATTCGCTTTTGCGAGCGGACAGCCGTTTATTTGACTTAAGTCCCTGCCGAACAATAAATGCGCTAAAACCACCTTCCCCGACAGAACCTGAAATATTTTCAAGGCAGTCACTAAGCCAAATTTTAACGGCGGGGAATATCAGTGCAGATGTGACTGACGCATAAAATTGCTATGTTAATGCCCCCTTCTGATAAAAGAGACATTAGCATGGTTTCAAAAGAGAATGCCGAACACTATTTATGGGGTTCCCTGTGTGATGGCTGGACGTTGCTTAAGCGACAGGATCTCAGCATTATTCATGAGCGTATGCCACCTAAAACGCAGGAAATACGCCACTATCACGAGCAGAGCAGACAGTTCTTTTTTGTTCTAAGCGGAACGCTGCGAATGGAACTTGAAGGGGAAGTTCATTCGCTCAGCGCGCATGAGGGGCTGGAAATCCCGCCGCAGGCGAAACATCAGGCACGCAATGAAAGCGACAGCGACGTCGAATTTCTGGTGATCTCCCACCCCACCACGCGCGGCGATCGCACCGACCTTCTCTGAATATCTTGCAGGCGTCCGCCGACGCGTAGCGGAAAATAATGTTTATTGCTATGTTAAATGGAATTTACATTCCATTTAACAGGACGTAGCTATGCCGTTAACCGCGCAGGATATCCAGCAACAGCAATCTGAAAGCCGCTTATCTCATTTTGATTTCCAGCTCGCCTGGCAGCTCGGACAGAGCCTCCAGCAGCGCGCCAGCGCAGAAAACTGGCCCGTCGCGATTGAAGTTTACGCCTTCGGTCAAACGCTTTTTCTCGCTGCCTTGCCCGGTTCCAGCCCGGATAACCTTGCCTGGATGACGCGCAAGCGCAACACCGTCCTGCGTTTTGGTCACGCCTCAATGTTAGTCGGCCTGAACAACCAGCAGAACGGCAAACCTATGGAGCAGCAGAACTGGATAGCGCAGAGCGACTATACCGATCACGGCGGCTCCTTCCCGTTAATCAATATGTCCGGCGTTGTGTTTGGCGCGGTCAGCGTCAGCGGACTGCCCTCAGAAGAGGATCACCTGCTCGCGCTGTGGGGTATCCAGCAGATCCAGCGTCACCTGAGCGAAGCTGGATAAAGGAGAGAGGATGAAGGGACACGGCTTACCTGCGTTGAGCGCGCTGCTTTTTGCGCTGCTGACCAGCGTCGCCAGCGCCGCGTCGGATAAGGCACTGTTAATCCGCGGCGGCTATGTGATGCCGATGACGTCCAACGGCGACGATCTGCCGCAGGGCGATATCCTTATCCGCAATAACAGTATCGTCGCCGTCGGCGAGCACCTCTCGGCGCCAGATGCTGAGGTCATTGAGGCAAAGGGCAGCTTTGTTCTGCCCGGTTTTGTCGATGCCCACTCTCATCTCTGGGTGACCACCATGCGCGGTCAGTTTCGCAACGGCGAGGGGAAATTTTTCCCGGTCAGCAACGCGCTGGGTAAAGCGATGCAGCCAGAGGATACCTATACCGCGATTTACACCGGCGCGCTGGAGCTATTAAATGGCGGCATCACCACCAGCGGCGACTTTTTCGATAACATTCACGGCCCGGCATGGGGCGATGCAGGCTTTAACGCGCTCAGGGACGCAGGCATTCGCGCCATCCTCTTTTACGGCGGCCCGGATAAAACAACGCGCTTTCCCATCGACACAGAGCACGCCGCCACGCTGGCCGCTCGCCAGGATCCACGCGTGAAAGTGGGGCTTGCGTGGCGTCTGCCGCGTGAGCTAAAGGATGAACAGAACTGGGCGGTGCGCGATCGCGAATACCAGTGGGCCAGAGATCATCATCTGCCTCTACAGGTACACATCAGCGGCGAGCCGGATGCCATGTTTAATGCGCTGATAGCGCGGCGCTACCTCGCTCCCTTTGTTACGCTGATACACGCCAACGATGCCCGCCCAGCGCAGCTTCAGGCGCTGGAAAGAGCCGGTGCGTCGCTGGCCGTTACGCCCTTAAGCGAGGAGCATGTTGGTTACGGCCTGACCAGGCTCGATCATTTCACCCCGGTCACGCGCGTCGGGCTTGGCATTGACGGTAATAGCCTGGCGGGCAGCGGCGATATGTTTGCGAATCTGCGCCTGGCGGCGCTGACGATGAGCGGCGCAGCCGCTGACGAAGCCCTGCCTAAACCACACCAGCTACTAAGAATGGCGACGCTCGGCGGCGCTGAAGCGCTCGGTCTGGATAAAGAAACGGGATCGCTGAAGGTGGGTAAACGCGCCGATATTCAAATCATCACGCCCGATACGCTGAACATGAGCGGCTTTGGCGGTGGCGATCCGGCAGCCCTGCTGCTCTATTCAGCGCAGCCGCAAAATGTAACCACGGTAATCGTCGATGGCCGCGTGATAAAGCAGAACGGGAAGCTGAACGGCGTCAGCCTCGCCGAAGTGCTGGCCAGCGCCCAGCGTTCGGCGGAAAGAATAAAGCAGCGCGCGGCTGAAAAATGATTTATTGATCTGCGCCGTTTTGGCATTTCCCCGCTGTATGCCCCTTTTTTGATCCAGAACAATCCACGTCGGGACGCCTTCTGTCAATTTGTGTCAACGGTTAGTACAACCGCACAATTAACGGAGGCAGGCTTATGACAGGTAAAATGGGTTTGACGGTGGGTTTAGTGGTCTGGCTGTTCTATGTGGCGTGGATGGCGAGCTACTATTTTGGCACTTTCTCCCTGTTCGCTCACTGACTTTGCAAGACCTGCGGGTCTGACAGAGTTGTGATCCTGACGATAAATATCCTTCCTGTAAAATAAAAACGCGCCGCAAGCGAAAGCGCTGCGACGCGTTTTTTATCAGGAAATTAAGCAGCTTTAACGGCGCGCACTTTCTTTGCCTGCGCGGTTTCGCCTTCAACGCTCTCATCAGCATTCTCTGCCGCGCGAACCTTTTTCGTCGCGTCCGCAGAATCAGCGGCGTCTGGCAGCTTGCTGGTGCGCAGAATATGCTGAATCGCATCTTTCTGCTCGGCGAGCAGCAGGCCGAGGGTTTCTGCCTGAGACTCATCCATATCGGGTTGCTGCTGCGCTAACCAGTCGGTAAAGGCCTCCGCCATATCGAGCATCTTATCGTAGGCATCCGCCTCTTTTTTGCTGGCAAACGTCATTTTCTCTTCACCCTTCTTGACGACTACGTATTTAATTTCGACAGCCATTTTTGCCTCTCCGATACTGTTAATATATACAGTATATCTCTCCTGTGGCGAGATTGCATCCTTTTTTAAACCGCGTCGCCGTACTGAATGGATGAATATTTTTCTTTATGAAATCAAATCATTAAGAAACTCTGCCAGCGCTTTACGCGGGTCATCCTCTTCCGACACGATCATCTCGATCCCCCATTGTCCCAGCACTTCGCGCGCCACAGGATTGTTGCGGTTAGTAAAGAGATAGGATTTGGGACGCGCGGTAGCCAGCCCTGTTCTGCTCCACATTTTGGTCAGACGGTAGAACAACAGTCGAATATTAAAATCGCTGATGCTGTAGCCGACAAACAGGACCGAATTTCCCATCACGTCGTGCGTCAGTTTGATATCAAGCGGCGAGTCGAAGTAGAGGCGTTCAAAGTAGCTGCTTTCATCCAGCACGATAGAGGTATCGTCATCAAAATCGCCGTGAAGCTTGATGATATGCCGCTTGTCCTCAGTCAGCGCCACCAGATCGGCGGCGTTCGCGACTTTGCTGTAGGGCACGCCATGCGCCTCGTGCGCCGCTTCCAGCCAGCGATCGTAGTTGGTGGTGTAGATGCGGCTGAAGTTGCCCTGCGTAATCATCGTATGGATTTCCGACGATCGGACATCAATGTCCGGCCGGTGCCATTCACGATCCATCCAGCTGCGCAGCGGCCCCAGCGAGCCTTTTTTCTGTTTGTAGTATTCCGCCAGCGAAAGGTGCGTCCCGTATGTATTGAAGATTTTGGGATCGTAGCCCAGCTCGTTAGCCAGATGAGCAATAAGCTCATGCCACTCCGGCAGGCCAAGATTGCGTGATATTCCCGCGCCAGCGAACAGAATCAGTTTGCCGGAATCATAGGCGCGTTTCAGTTCAGGTTTCATGCCAGTCCTCGGGCGTTTTTTAAAAAGTCGGCGAAGCGATCGAGCGCCAGTTTACGCATGGAGATCTCATTTTTAAGCTCGCCCATTTCAGCAAAGGTCTGGTTATAGCCTTCCGGGATAAAAATACAGTCCCACTGAAACTCGCGCGGCCCGGCGGGTTTAGCTGCGATAGTGCCGCGTACTTCGCCATGAAACTGATACATTTTGCGTCCGTCGCAGTAGCCCAGCACAGTTTTCGCCGTCACCGCCTGGCTGTCCAGCCCCTGCACCAGCTTGGCAAAACGTTCAGCCTCCAGCCGGTTCCAGAAGATGCGCGTCAGACCGGCGGGCAAACCGTTCAGCCCGTCAAGATAGAGCCCGGTATGCTCGACAAAGAGCGGACGCCCGATAATGGAAAACGCCTTGGTCAGCTTGTCACGGACCAGTTCGAGTTCGTTTTCCGTCTGGATTTCTTCGATACGGCGCGCGATGGGCAGTACGTCGACGCCGACCGGTTCGAGGATTTTGCGTACCTCGGTCAGCTTAAGCTCATTGGCTGACAGAAAGCGGATTTTCATTGCAAGCCTATAGAATTATTATGATTTAGTCAGGATGCAGGGTGATTTTGCCCTGCTGGCTATCCTGTTTTTTGCTGCTTCACGTAAAAGACGTGGCTGATGGAGTAGAGTCTAGCTGACGCAAAGAAAGGACTAAAAGAATTAATCGCCTTGCACGCGCGTTCGTAAAGGTGGCGCAGGCCTTTATCGTCAGCCAGCAGGGAGAAGATGCCAGCCGCCCCCTCTTTTCGGGAACTCCGCTGGGATTATCACTGTAATCAATTCAAACTGAACCGTTACGGGTGGCGCGAGGCCAGCTTTCAGCCGCAGGTTATTTAATATATAAAACGCACTGGTTAAAAAGGCTGTCACCGATACTTACCAAAAGCGACCAGATAAAGCAGACCGATAGCAACGTTATTTCTGACAGTTATTCGCATTTATTCCTCGCAACAAACTCTTTTATCATAAAGCGCGTTTTAAATTAACAAGTTCAACCATACCGCCAAACAAAAACAACACGTCGCCACAGTAAATAGCGCTAAAGAGGGATTTCCATTGAGATTATATTTAAGCTTATCTGGATATAATTTCTTGAAACAGGCTTATGTCTTACTGTCTGATTTCAATTTAAGGTCTCTTTGATGAAAAAGCTATTACTCCTTCTTCCACTTCTGCTTACCGCCTGTAGCGCAAATCACCTGGATGCAAACGCGCAAAATGTCAGAGTAATGAATGGCGATCCCAAAGGGGACTGTACTTTCCTGGGCACAGTTACTGGCGATCAAGGTAATTTCCTTACCGGAGGATGGACATCGAATGCCAATCTGGAAACCGGCGCGTTAAACTCTCTGCGTAACCAGACAGCAAAACTGGGCGGCAATACCGTTTCATTAATTACTAACCGCGCGGGCACCAGCGGCTATTATGACGGTTCAGGCGGCGGTTCTCAGGAGACGAATGTCGTGATTACCGGCGGAGCATGGCGCTGTCATTAATTTTAGCAAGGCGTCCCGATGGAATCAGGATAGAGTAGAAGAAAGGAAAAATATGCCAAGGCGGAAAGATGTCCTACAGGTGTTTTATCACGCTTCTCTCACTCATCGCCCTGATATCAGGCCTGCTAGTTATGCCAGGAGTGCTGAAAACCGTACGCAGCAACCCTGAAATGGAACGCATGATTAAGGCACCCGACGCCACCTTTAGCCTGTTTAGCGCATGTAAAAAGCAGGTAACGGATGCTGAGCAGTGCTATAACGCCTATAGCGCAGCCGTTTACCTGGCTAATCTTGATGATTGCTCCCCTGCCGGCATTGAACTTAAGCGAAAATTTAAAGGGCTGGTGGAGCACGCGAAGGCGCGCGACATTGAGGATGAAATTAATAAACAGTGTCGGTTATCGCCTGCCTCCGGCCGAACGTTTAATCATTAGCCCGTCGGCTGGCAGGCAACGCGCTATTATTGCTGGTGTTTCCTGATAATTCCGCTTTTTATGAATTCCAGCTAAGCGGATAAAATATATCGACAGGCGTTCATTGTCTGGTAATAGATCAAGGCATTCTGTTGATATGGCTCAATGCAACACTCAGCACGCCATGTAAATTATGCCGCGCGTTAGCAACGTAGCGCCAGACTCTATGGTATGATGACTTTTTCCTTTTAATATTACCAGGACGCCATTTATGCTCAACGACGGTTCAGAAAATTCAACAGGAAAAAAGCCCTGCCTTTTCAGCCGTAACCGGTTGGGAATTAAAATGGGTATTCTCCTGATGGCTGTTTTCGGCATATTTTTTATCATGCAGCAGCGCCAGGTTGCCCAGGCTTTCGATACGGGAACCTGCGTGATAAACGCCAATGCGACTGGCATAGATATTTTCCTCAAACACATCCTTCATGTTATGTATCGTTTGATTTTCAAAGTCTGTGCGTAAAGGTCTAAATCAGAAGCGTTTATCACGCTCTGTTCGCAACGTTATGCCGTGATTATTAAGGTAACTGAAATTCACAACGGGTTCAGTCCCTGCCCCTTTTTCGACCTGAGCCGTTGCGTCTTGCCTGTTCCTGCTGCGTTTCCTGCAGCAGGTGACTTAACAGAAATCGGCTCATCTGTTGTAAACAGAGTCAGTAAACAATTCCAGGCGGATTCACCTGCGACGATTCTATCGCCTCATTCTGCTCGCCCCAGCGCGTCAGCACCTGCTGATACTGACCGCCTTTAATGGTACCGTTCAACGCCGTCTGCAACGCCTCCGCCAGACCGTTGCCCTTTTTGGTTGTGACCGCCACCCAGGATCGCACCGGCCCATAGCCGACAATCTTCATATCGCCGCGTGAAGCGACCTTCCAGGCGGCCATCGACTGCGGCCCAAACAGCGCGTCGGCGCGTCCTGAGAGCAGCGTTAGCGTTGCCGCCGCCTCGTCAGCGAGATAAACCGGCGTCACCGGCTTTAATCCTTTTGCGCGGTTCTGCTCATCCCAGCCGAGCAAAATGCGCTCCTGATTCGTGCCAGAGCCGACAATAATCCGCAGCCCTGCGATATCCTCCGCTTTGTTAATGGCGCTGATGGCGCTATTTGCCTTTACCAGAAACGCGTGGCCGTCGGCGCGGTAGGTAGCGAAGTCAAACTTCTTCTTGCGCTCTTCCGTCACCGCGATATTAAACATCGCTATGTCATAGCGTCCGGCCGTTACGCCGAGCGGCCAGTCCTCCCACGAGGCGGGCACCAGACGCAGCTTCAGCCCAAGACTATCCGCCAGCAGCCGGGCAAAATCGGCGTCGCTGCCGATGCGCGTTTTATTGTCGCTCGCCAGCAGCCCAAGCGGCGGCGAGTTGTTGCTGGTGGTCGCCACGGTCAGATAGCCCGGCTCGATAAAATGGAAACCCTGCGGAATTTTGTTTATCGCCTCTGGGTTCATCGGCGCGTCAATCGGCGTCTCATTTTTCGTGGCGTCGAGCGGCTCCGCCAGCACAGGCTGGCCTGCGCCGAGCAGCAGCGCGGCGAATAAAAAACGTTTCATCTTGTTTGCCCTATAACACGCGCGCCAGGAAGCGGCGCGTGCGCTCATGGCGCGGATTATTCAGCACCTGCGTCGCGCTGCCCTGTTCGACGATTTTGCCATCCACCATAAACACGACGTTATCCGCCACTTCGCGCGCGAAGCCGATTTCATGCGTCACAATCACCAGCGTGGTGCCCGATTGCGCCAGCTTTTTAATCACGTCGAGCACTTCGCCCACCAGCTCTGGATCGAGCGCCGACGTGGGTTCGTCAAACAGCATGACGCGCGGGTTAAGCATCAGCGCCCGCGCAATAGCGATTCGCTGCTGCTGGCCGCCGGATAAATGACGCGGCCAGGCGTCGGCTTTATGGCGCAGCCCGACAATATCGAGCAGTTCGCCGGCGCGCGTAATGGCGTCGCGTTTCGAGAGCTGGCGATGCGCAATCGGCGCTTCAATAAGGTTTTGCAGCACCGTCAGATGCGGGAACAGATTGAAGTTCTGGAACACATAGCCGACGTTAACGCGCTGGCGCAAAATCGCTTTTTCCTTTAGCTCATAGAGTTTGTCGCCGCGCCGCTGGTAGCCGATATAGTCGCCGTCGATTTGGATAAATCCCTCATCGACGCGCTCCAGATGATTAAGCGTGCGCAGCAGCGTCGATTTGCCGGAGCCGGACGGGCCGACAATCACCGTTACTGAACCGGGATCCAGCTCAAGCGACACGTTGTCCAGCGCCTTATGACGGCCGTAGCTTTTGCTGACGCCGGTGATGCTGATAGCGCCGGTGGTATGCGCCTTACGATAATCAATGGCTTCGGACATGGCTTATCTCCTCATTTACGGCAACGGGGTTCAGGCGGCTGCGCCACTGGCGCCAGCGTGAAGGTTGCGCATCGCGGGTCACGCTGCGCGCCAGCCAGCGCTCGACGCTGTGCTGAATAGCAGACAGCACCGTAGTGATAATCAGATACCAGGCGGCGCCCACCATCAGCAGCGGAATCACCTCCTGGTTGCGGTTGTAGATCATCTGGATGGTGTAAAAAAGCTCCGGCATCGCCAGCACGTAAACCATCGCCGTACCTTTAGCGAGGCTGATGATCTCGTTAAACGCGGTGGGAATAATGGCGCGTAGCGCCTGCGGCAAAATAATGCGGAAGGTGCGGCGCGTTGCGGAGAGGCCGAGCGCCGAGGCGGCCTCTGTCTGGCCATGATCGACGCCGAGAAAACCGCCGCGAATAATCTCCGCGCTGTAGGCCGCCTGCACCAGCGTCAGGCCGATCACCGCCGCCGGAAACTGCCCCAGCACGTTAATAGTCTGGAAATGTCCCCAGGCCAGCGCGGTAAAAGGGATGCCGAACGACAGCGTGTCGTAGAGATAGGAAAAGTTATAGAGAATAATCAGCACCACAATCAGCGGCAACGAGCGGAACAGCCAGATGTAGCCCCAGGCCAGGCTGCTGAGCAGCCATGACGAAGAGAGCCGCGCCAGCGCCAGCACGCCGCCGAAAATCAGGCTGAACAGGGTGCCGAGCAGCGTCAGCAGCAGCGTCTGCCCCAGACCATGCAGGATCACCGGGTCGAAGAACCAGCGGCCGAATACGCCCCACTCCCAGCGAGGGTTAAGCGCTACCGACTCGGTTACGCCAGCCAGAATAAACAGGGCGACAAGCGCCCCCAGGGTGCGGGCCGGATAACGCGCCGGCACCACTTTTAACTGTTGATGATCGCCGTTCATTTTGGCTCCTTAACTCGCCTGGGCGACGCCGTTGACGTCGATAACTTTGGTAAAACGCAGACGGCCGTCGTAGGGCGGTTGCCCGTAGCGCTCCAGATCGCCGCTGGGGTCAAACTGAGGCTGGTAGCCGTGTGCGCGATAGAGACGCACCGCTTCCGGCTGACGAAAGCCGGTGGTGAGATAGAGACGCCGGTAGCCCGCGCGCAGCGCGCGCCGCTCCAGCTCCTGTACCACTTGCAGCGCCAGCCCCTGACGGCGCAGATCGCCGCGCGTCCAGATGCGTTTGAGTTCAGCCGTCTCTGCGTCAAAGGGCTTATAGGCGCCCATGGCGATAATCTCGCCGTTGCGCTCCAGCACAATAAACAGGCCATGCGGCGGCAGATACCACTCGGTTTTTTCCACTTCCTGACTACTGCGGAAAAAGTCGCCGTAGCGCGAGGCGTAAAAGGCGAAAAGTCCGCTTAAAATTGGCTGTAACTCAGGCGCTTCCGGCGACACATCGCGAAAAGTTAGCTGGCTCATATTTCACCTCTCAGTCGCCCAGCCCAGGCGGATTGATTTCTGAACGGTCGATCTTCTCCACACCCTCGCCCCAGCGGTTCAGCACCTTGAGATAGTCGCCGTTCTGGATCACGCCGTTAAGCGCGGTGCTGATCGGCTCGGCCAGGCCGCTGCCTTTTTTCACCGTAACGGCAATATGCGCCACCTTCGGCCAGCCGCCGTCGAAACTGCCTACCAGACGCGTTTTGCCGGTCAGCGCCGCCTTCCATGCGCCGATAACGTTTGGTCCGAAATAAGCGTCAGCGCGGCCCGACTGCAGCGCCAGCGTCTGAGAGGGTTTTTCTTTGGT
>NZ_DJDN01000083.1:0-6004 GCF_002431095.1 Pantoea sp. UBA5923
TCGGCGACCCACTGGTCGCGCCAGGCGGCAGCGTCATCTTCTTCAGCCAGGCCAAAATCACCCTTGAGCAGTTTGCCCTGCGCGCGCATACGCTCCAGCGTTTCGCTGACGACCGCCGTGCCAAGGCCGAAATGACGCGCCAGCTGGCCGGTGGTAAAAGGGGTGTGAGTGCGGGCGTAGCGGCTGAGCAGATCGCGCAGCGGATCGGCGACCGGCTGTAAAAAAGCGGCGGGAATAGCCTGCGGCAGCGCGACGCCGAGCGCATCGCGCAGGCGCGCGGCATCCTCGATCGCCGCCCAGCGCCGCTCGCCGGCAATGGTCACCTCAACGGCGCGATGCGCTTCCGTCAGCTCAGCGACCGCGCGCGCTGGCGCATCGCCGTGAAATCGCGCCGCCAGCGCCTCTGCACTTAGTGGCCCCAGTTCACGCAGCAGATCGGCAACGCCCTCTTTATCAGTAACCTTGTAGCGCACAGCGAGGCGCTGCAGTTCTCTGCCCACGGCTGCCACCACCCCGGCATCGAGCAGTTCGCGCATATCGACCTGGCCAAGCAGTTCGCTCAGCAGGCCGCTGTCGAGCGCCAGCAGCGATGCGCGACGCTCAGCCAGCGGCGCATCGGTGGCGTAGATAAATTCCGCCACGTAACCAAAGAGCAAAGGCGCGGCGAAAGGCGACGGCACCTCGGTCGTGACCTCGGCAAACTGCACGCTGCCGTTCTGTATGCGCGTCATCAGCTGGTGCAGCGCAGGCAGATCGTAAACATCCTGCAGACACTCGCGCGCGGTCTCAATCAGCACAGGAAAGTCAGCATATTCGCGCGCCACCGCCAGCAGCTCTCCGGCGCGTAGCCGCTGCTGCCAGAGCGGCGAGCGCTTGCCGGGGTTACGGCGCGGAAGCAGCAGGGCGCGCGCCGCGCATTCGCGAAAGCGGGCAGCAAACAGCGCCGAGTGGCCGATAGCGTCAGCGACCGCGCACTGCAGGGCATCGGCATCGAACTGAAACAGCTCGGCGCCCGGCACGCGGCCTTCCATATCGGGAAAGCGCGCGACAATACCGTCATCGCTTGCCACGATAGCGGGATCCAGCCCCATCCGGTGGCGGATGCGGTCCGCCACCGCCAGCGCCCAGGGCGCATTCACCCGCTGGCCCCACGGCGAATGCAGGATCACGCGCCAGTCGCCGGTCTCATCGCGGCAGCGTTCAACCAGAAGCGTACGATCGGTCGGCAGCAGCCCTGTCGCCTCGCGCTGTTCCGCTATCAGCGCCTGAATATTATGCTGCGCGCTGGCATCAAGCCCTGTCGCCTGGCTCGCCGCGCCGGAACGCTGTTCCGCTTCCGTTTCGCGCAGGAAGCGGCCAATGCGTTCGCCCAACAGCGCCGATCGCCCCAGCCCGTCGCCACGCCAGAAGGGCAGTCGGGCCGAGCGGCCTGGCGCGGGCACCACCACCACCTGATCGTGGGTAATCTGCTGGATGCGCCAGGAGGTCGCGCCGAGCGTGATAATGTCGTTTACCCGTGATTCATACACCATCTCTTCATCCAGCTCGCCAACCCGGCGCGATCCCGCCTGCTCTTCGCCTTCCGGCAGCATCACGCTGAAAGCGCCGCGATCGGGAATGGTGCCGCCGCTGGTGACGGCGAGATGCTGCGCGCCAGGGCGCGGGCTTAACAGGTTCGTTTCGCGATCCCATATCAGGCGCGGGCGAAACTGGGCGAACGCATCGGAGGGATATTTGCCCGACAGCATATCCAGCGTGGCATCAAACAGGCTGCGCGGCAGGGTACGAAAGGGATCGGCGCGGCGTACGGTGGCGAACCACGCATCCGCAGGGAGGGTATCCATCGCCACGGCGGCGACCGTCTGCTGCGCCAGCACGTCAAGCGGATTGTGCGGCGGCGCGACAGGTTCCAGTTCGCCGTTCAGCATGCACTGCACAATAACGGCGGCGTCAACCAGGTCGCGCCGCGTGCGCGGAAAGACGATACCGCTTGAAACGCCGCCTACCTGATGGCTGGCGCGGCCGACGCGCTGCAGCGCGCTGGCGACCGAAGGCGGCGCGCCGATCTGGATCACCAGATCGACCGTTCCCATATCAATACCCAGCTCCAGACTTGAGGTGGCGACGACGCAGCGCAACTCGCCCGCTTTTAACGCATCTTCGATTTCCCGCCGCTGCTCTTTAGAGACCGAACCGTGATGGGAGCGGGCGAGGGTGACCGGCGCGCCGTCGCTGCGTTTCTCCGTACCGCCGCTGAAAGAACCCCAGGCATGAGCCGGTTCCTCAGCGGCTTCCTTCGCGCTGAGAGCTGCGGCGTAACGTTCGTTGAGCCTGGCGGTCAGCTTCTCCGCCAGGCCGCGCGAGTTGGCGAACACAATAGTAGTGCGCCGCGCCAGCACCAGCTCAAGGACGCGCTGTTCGATATGCGGCCAGAGCGATCCCGCCGCGCCGCCCGTTTCCGGCGCGCCGCTGGCGTCCGGGCGTCCCGGTATATCGGTCATATCCTCGACCGGAACGGCGATGCGCATCTCCAGCGCGCGCGAGGCGGGCGGATTGACGACGATGGTCTCCTGTACCCCGCCGAGGAACTGCGCGACGCGCTCGACCGGCTGCACCGTGGCGGAAAGGCCGATGCGCTGCGCCGGTTGCGGCAACAGCGCATCGAGGCGTTCCAGGCTGACCGCCAGCTGCGAGCCGCGCTTGCTGCCCGCTACCGCGTGCACCTCATCCAGTATCAGGGTGGTGACGCCGCGCAGCGCCTCGCGGGCGCGAGAGGTCAGCATCAGAAAAAGCGATTCCGGCGTCGTGATCAGGATATCGGGCGGCGTGCGCTGCAGCTTCGCCCGTTCACCGCTGGGGGTATCGCCTGAACGCATGCCGACCGTTAGCGCGATGGTTTTTTCGTCATGCTGGCAGCGCTGCTGGTAAACCCCCTCCAGCGGGAGCTGCAAATTGCGCTGTACGTCCGCAGCCAGGGCTTTAACCGGCGAGATATAGAGGATACGCGTGCGGGTGGCTTTATCCGGCGTCTCCTGCTGCTCACGTTCGCGAAACAGCGCGTCGATGGCGTGCAAAAATGCTGCCAGCGTTTTGCCCGATCCGGTCGGGGCAATCACTAAAGCATGTTTACCGCTGGCGATGGCGTCCCAGGCCGCCGACTGCACCGGCGTAGGCGCAGCGAAGGTAGACTGGAACCAGCGTTGGGTAGCGGGAGAAAAGCGTGCAAGCGCAGCAGCCTTGGCGGACATAAGAGATTGAAATCACCGTATTTGCAGGGAATGCCTAAGCGTAGACCTTTGCGCTAAGCGCTGCGCGGTAAAAAAAGGGATGCGCGGCGCAGAAACTCGCAGGTTTCGATCGCTTTCCATTCAGCGATGCCGTGGCGGGCCAGCTTCGTCGGCGCAACGCTGTCTGCCTGCTGATGCAAAAAGTTCTTACGCCCTGGGCATAAACTTACGCACTGTTTTCATGCTTATTTTCGCTCCGCCTTCCATACTCAGGTTTCAGCAACCTGAACGGAGAGAGAGGGTATGAGATTAGCAAGCGCCATTCTGCTGGCGGCACTGCCCGCAGCCAGTTTTGCAGCCGCGCCGATTTTTACGCTGCAGTCGCAGGATTTTACCGATAACGCTTTTTTAGCGAAAGCGTTCGCCGGCAACAATAAAAACAGCCCCGCCTGTACCGGCGATAACGTTTCCCCGGCGCTAAGCTGGTCGAACGCGCCGCAGGGAACAAAGAGCTTCGCGCTGCTGGTCACCGATCCTGTGGGCGGCAAAGGGCTTGGCGTCACCCATATGGTCGCCTATAACATTCCCGCCGCGACGACCGCTTTCGCCCAGGGCGATTTAACGAAAGGCAAAGGCTATACCGGCGGCAAAAACTCTCCCGGCACCACCGCCTGGTATGGGCCGTGTCCGCCGGTCGGCAGCGGAATACATCACTACAACTTCGTCATGATCGCCACCGATCTGCCGCCTGAACAGCTTAAAGCGGGGTTAACGCATGATGAGCTGCTGAAGCAGCTTAAAGGCCATGCGCTGGGCGCCGCCTCGCTGATAGGGCGGTTCAGCAACGATCCGCAGCAGTAAAGCAAAAAGGCGCAGGCCTGACACGGCCTACGCAACGGTCATTGCAGCGCAGACGATAAAAGCAGGCTCAATAAAACCCATTAACAGCAGGTCCCGCTCGATGAAAAGCGGAACCGGGTGGGGTAGGGTAAAAATGACGCAGGCGATATAAGGAAGCCGTTATTGTCGGCCAAAGAGCATACGAAAAAGCCGGTAATAGATCCGTTCTTCTTCTTTATTTTGCGCCTGTTCAAGCCGCTTCAGTAATTTGCAGCAGATCGATTTGCGGCTGACCGCTTTTTCAGCGCGTATTAATTCACACACGATCATTCCGATGGTGAGGTAGCGGATCGCGGCTTCATCGCTGAGCGCTTTCTCTTTCAGGGTGCAGAGGAGCATTTCGCTACTTTTATCTGACATTGGACCTCCCGGGACATAATGGCAATAAATAGCGTTGCTGCATAAAATTTCCGCTTACGATCCGGCGATAAAGGAGAGAGCCAGATAAAGCTGGCGGTACAGTATATAAAAGCACGTATGGAAATTGACGGTTGCTGTTCCAGCTTCCCTGGATAAGGGGTCAGGGCCGATTATCACTCGTACCGCCTGTTTCAGCTTGTTCACGCTTTTTCTGACCAGCACTCACCTGAGCACATTTACGTTTCTTTTTCCGCACCTTCAGCACCACTACCCGAAACGCCGCGTGATCCCGTTCAGAGAGAGAAATCTTCAGAGACGACTGAACTATGAAATCAGAACGGCAATATATCAATAATAAATTTCATCACCTGCTTTTAATTCCTGTTGCGAATTAAGCGTAAACAAGAAAGCTGCTCGCCTAATATATTCATATTAAATAGATAAAACATATTTTTTATACAATTTTCAACCCTTTGTACTGATTTGCCAAAAGTGCTGATTCGTGAAAGAAGTCACATTATATTCCCCAGCATATCCAGCGGCTTACGCTTAAGACCCTGTCTCGTTCTGCTGAGACGTCTGAATAAATGCGCCAGTAAAAAGCTCCCTTCTTTAAGGCGGGTGATAGTGGGTAGCGAAGCGCAACAGGCGGTTTTAGGCGTCTATACTTATCGTTAACCGAAGCGTGAAAGAGAGACGAGAAAATCAGAAATGAATGAAGAGATTGAGCGCCAGCTGTTTGAACGCTGGATCCGCAGTGATGAATTTTTTGAGGAACGCTGGCTGAGACGCGACAGTTTCAGAGGTTACCGTTACCATCTGGTGGAAAATCGCTGGAAGGCGTGGCTGGCCCGCAGCAAACTGAGTCTTTAGCACTTATCCTGCGCTTTTTAAGCCTGATTAATAGCCTGCGCTGATGCAAAAACTGTGCGTCCGGGCAGATTATTATCGCTTTTATCTGTTTTAGATGAGTTCTGCGCTTCTCAGTTAGTTCGCGTATTAAACAAACGCATTATAACGCAGCAAAATTCATCAGTTAAAACTGAATTAATTAACTCCTCACTAAGCAGATAAAATGCACCTGGTGACGTCGATTATTTTTGCAGCTTATCTAGGGCTAAATAAATTGTGGCGGCGGTGTATCGGCATCTACTCGCTAAACTTTAGTTTATGATACTAATAAAATTCAATCATCCAGACAGGCTTACCGACTGGCTGGCGTGGCTCGGTATGTGTAGACTTAACCTATTGTATTATTGGATTATTTTTGCGTTTGCCTTAATGCTAACCTCCAGTAAATATCGTCTGTACACTCGGTGGTAAATCACCGTTAGCAACCTATAATCCTTTTCTGTTGAATATTAGTTGCGGTGCGTTTGGTAAAAAACGCGCATCCAACTATTTGCCTTAAAGCCCAACTATTTATTGAAAAATTGGCCCGGCTTAATTTTTACATTTATTGCCCATTGTCATCAGACAGACTAACCAGGAAGGAAAGTGATGAAGAACCTGCTCGA
>NZ_DJDN01000068.1:0-2930 GCF_002431095.1 Pantoea sp. UBA5923
GACGGATAACAACGGCCGTAAAGCGGACTTCCGCAACGTGGTGCTGGTCATGACCACCAACGCGGGCGTACGTGAAACCGAGCGTAAATCGATTGGTCTGATCCATCAGGACAACAGCACTGATGCGATGGAAGAGATCAAAAAGATCTTTACGCCAGAGTTCCGCAACCGTCTCGACAATATTATCTGGTTCCGTCACCTGTCACAGGAAGTGATTCATCAGGTCGTGGACAAGTTTATTGTCGAACTGCAGGCGCAGCTGGATGCGAAGGGCGTTTCGCTGGAAGTCAGCGACGAAGCGCGCGACTGGCTGGCGGAGAAAGGCTACGACAAGGCGATGGGTGCCCGTCCTATGGCGCGTACGGTGCAGGAAAACCTCAAGAAACCGCTGGCCAACGAATTGCTGTTTGGCTCGCTGGTGGATGGGGGATCGGTCTCGGTGGCGCTCGACAAAGAGAAGAACCAGCTGACTTATCACTTCCTCAGCGCGGAAAAACGCAAAACGGAAGGTACGGTTCACTAAGCGCCGTAAGGTAGAAATAGAAAAGGCCAGATGCGAATCTGGCCTTTTTTTTCACCGCCGTTCAGGCGGCGAAAGCGAAACGGAGCCGCTTAGCGACTACGGAAGACAATGCGGCCTTTGCTCAGGTCGTACGGGGTCAGCTCAACAGTTACTTTGTCGCCCGTCAGGATGCGGATATAGTTTTTGCGCATTTTACCGGAGATATGAGCGGTAACCACGTGACCGTTTTCGAGTTCTACACGGAACATGGTGTTAGGTAACGTATCAAGTACGGTACCTTGCATTTCAATATTGTCTTCTTTAGCCATCGAATCCTCTGGGTGGACTAGCTTTCAGTGAACCGGCAAGATAATGCCGAATTCCACGATTTATGTAAAGAAACGTTGGCGGTAAAGCCAACGCTTCGCCGTGCTTCGCGCGAGGGGCGCGAGCATCTCGGTTAAATTCGGGTGTTTATGTGACGTCTGCGGGGGATTAACGGGCTAAGAATTTGCATCAGTAGGCGGTAACACGCGCTCATCTGAAACAGTTCCGGGAGTGCGTTGTGATTCCCAGCCTGGCAATTCCGGCTCGCCGTTGCGAAGCGCGGACGACATACCAAACGCGGCTATTATACCACTTTTACGTCTGTTTGTGTGCAAAACATCTGCGCAGGCTTAAAAAAGGGTCTGAGTGCGCCAGCAACCGGCGTTGACAGGCTGCCAGGCAAGAGACTGAACATACTGCAGATAGTCAGCGCGCGGTATCTCGCGCGCGCCCAGCGAGGCCGTGTGCGGATTTAAAACCTGGCAATCCACCAGCCGGCCCTGATGTTTAATGAAATGCTGGCAAAATACCAGAAGGGCGGTTTTCGAGGCGTTCTCGCTCCGGCTGAACATTGATTCGCCGCAGAAAATCTGTCCCAGCGCGAGGCCGTACATGCCGCCTACCAGCTGCCGATCCAGCCACACTTCTATAGAGTGCGCATGCCCCAGTTCATAGAGACGCTGCCAGGCGCGCTTCACTTCGAAGGTAATCCATGTTCCTTCCTGACGGCCGGCGGCGCAGCCTTCGACTACGTCGAAAAACGCCTGATTCATGGTCACGCGAAACGGCGAGCGGCGATGAAAACGCGCCATGCTGCGGCTGAGGTGAAAGGATTCCGGCAGCAGTACCGCACGCGGATCGGGCGACCACCACAAAATGGGATCGCCAGGCGAAAACCAGGGGAAAATGCCGCGCTGGTAGGCACTGAGCAGGCGAGCAGGGGAGAGATCGCCGCCCATCGCCAGCAGGCCGTTTGGCTCACGCAGCGCCATCTCTGGCGGAGGAAAATGAAGGGATTCCCGTGACAGTTGCACCAGTCTCATCGCATCTCTACTCGTCGGTTTTTCGCTAAGACTATAGCGCAAAGCGCTGCTGAAAATGCCAGTAGCGTCCCTCTTTTGAGATTAATTCGTGATGCGGGCCTTCTTCAGCGATCTGGCCGTTTTTCATTACGCAGATGCGATCCAGTGCGTCCAGACCGCTCAGCCGGTGCGTCACCATAATCAGGGTTTTACCAGCTGTAACCTGCTGCAGCAGCGCTAAAATCTGGTGCTCCGTGGCTGCATCGAGCCCTTCAGTGGGTTCATCCAGCAGCCAGAGATCGCCGTCGTGCAGCAGCGCCCGCGCAATTGCCAGGCGGCGCAGTTCGCCGCCCGACAGCGAACGGCCTCCTTCGCCGAGCCAGGCGTTGAGTCCTTCTTCGCTTTCCAGCAGGCGCGACAGGCCTGTCTGGTGCAGAACGCGGCTGAGCTGCGCATCGCTGGCGTCGGGGCGCGCTACCCGCAGGTTCTCGCGCAGCGTCTGGTTAAACAGGTGCACGCGCTGCGTCACTACGCTAATGCGCTGACGCAGCGATTTTTCATCCCAGCTGCGCAGATCGACGTTTTGTAGCGCAACGGAGCCGGTTTCCACCTCCCATGCGCGCGTCAGCAACGCCAGCAGCGTGGATTTACCGCAGCCGGTGGGGCCGAGCAAGGCTATACGCTCGCCCGCCCGTACCTGCAGCGAAAAATTATCCAGCACCGCTTCGGGACGATGCGGATAGTGGAAGGTGACCTTATCAATCGATACCGAAAGGCTGCCGGGCTCACTTGCCGATTTATCGGGAAAACGAATCGCGGGCGCCTGATCGATGATGCCGTTAACGCGCTCAGCGGCGGCGATAACCTGCGACAGCGGCAGAAAAGCGCCGGCAACCGGGGCCAGCGCTTCAAACGCGGCGAGCGCGCAAAATACCACCAGCGCGATAAGCGCGCCGGGCGAGGAAGCCTGCGTCACGCCATCCGCGCTCATCCACAGCAGCAGCGTCACGGTCGCGCCGCTTATCAGCAGCAGCAGGCTTTGCGACAGTGCCTGTAAGCGCTGCTGCTGACGCTGCGCA
>NZ_DJDN01000068.1:3093-3298 GCF_002431095.1 Pantoea sp. UBA5923
CGCTGCTGCTGACGCTGCGCAGCCTGCCAGCGGCCTTCATCCTGATCAAGCTGCTGACGCCAGCGTTCGGAAAGGCCATAAATTGCCAGTTCAGCCTGCCCGCTCAGCCAGTACATTAACTGCAGACGCCAGCGCGCACGCTGTTGCGTAATGGCGCGACCGGCTGGCGCGCCCAGACGGTAAAACAGCGGCGGCATCACCAGCA
>NZ_DJDN01000068.1:3437-4002 GCF_002431095.1 Pantoea sp. UBA5923
CCGCCCAGCACCAGCGCCAGCCGCGCATCCACCAGGCTGATGCCCAGCGTCACCACCACAATCACCACGAATGCGCCTGCCAGCGGTGCGATCACCCGCAGATAGAGGTGGTCGAGCATATCAACGTCGCCAACAAAACGGTTGAGCAGATCGCCCTGACGGAACGCCGCCAGCTGGCCCGGTGCCAGCGCAATAAGGCGGCTGAAGGTAAAGACGCGCAGGTGCTGCAGAACGCGGAAGGTCGCGTCATGGCTAACCAGCCGCTCAAAATAGCGGGCGGCAGTGCGCGTGATAGCCGCGCCGCGTACGCCTGCAGCCGGTAGCATATAGTTAAAGCTGTAAAGCCCGGCGATACCCGCCAGCGAGGAGGCGGCCAGAAACCAGCCTGAGAGCGCCAGCAGGCCGATACTGGCGAGCAGCGTAACGATAGCGAGCAGCACGCCCAGCGACAGTCGGTAAGGGTGACGCAAAAACAGGCGCAGGAAAGGACGCAGTGCGGACATCAGCAAATCTCCCTCTGACGATGCGAGACCATCTGACTAAACGGGCCAGGTTCGGCGAGCAG
>NZ_DJDN01000068.1:4216-4970 GCF_002431095.1 Pantoea sp. UBA5923
CTCGTCCAGCAGCAGCAGACGGGCGGGCTTATAGAGCGCACGCGCCAGCGCGATGCGCTGCGCCTGTCCTACTGAAAGCCCGGCGCCATCGTCGCCGACAGGCGTCTGTACGCCAGCAGAGAGTCGCGGCAGAAATTCGCTGACGCCGCACTCATCCAGCAAGGTGTCCAAATCGTCATCGCGACGTGCGCTGCCCATCACAATATTGTCGCGCAGGGTGTCGGCGGGCAACTGCGGATTTTGCCCAAGCCAGGCGATCTGCCGGTGCCAGTATGCGCGACCCATTTCGCGCAGCTCAACGCCGTTAATGCGAAGCGATCCCTGATAAGGCAGAAAGCCGAGGAGCACGTTCATCAGTACGGTTTTTCCCGCGCCGCTCTGGCCCACCAGCGCGACGCGCTGGCCAGCTTGCAGGCTAAAGCTGAGCGGGCCGCACAGGCGTTGGTTATCCACGCTCAGCGCAACCAGATCCTGCGCGACGATAGCGAGCGCCGCGTTGTCTGCCAGCTGCGCCGAGCCGTCAGGGCGTTCAGGCTGGGGACTCTCGCGCATAAAACGCTCAAGGGCGTCCGCGCCGCCGACCGCCTGCGCTTTCGCATGATAAAAAGCGCCGAGATCGCGCAGCGGCTGGAAGAATTCCGGCGCCAGGATCAGCGCGACGAAACCAGCAAACAGCGTTACGCCTTGTCCATACGCGCCGAAATGAAGCTCGCCGAGGTAGGAAAAGCCGAAGTAAACAGCGACGACCGCGATG
>NZ_DJDN01000033.1:0-39630 GCF_002431095.1 Pantoea sp. UBA5923
AGCGGTGCAGTCAGCGGCTGAGCCTTCTGCTGCGAGGTGGCGTATATTACGCTTTCCGCCGTCAGATTAAACCACTTTTTTCTTCGCTTTTCTCCGGCGGCTCAGCTTCCCGAGCCTCCTGAACACTGCGCTTCGTAAGCCGTTGTGCCGTGTCAGTGGAGGCGCATTATAGGGAGTTCTTTCCGGCTGACAAGCATTTCTTTGAAATTAATTTCCGGATGCCTTTTTTTTAACCGAACGGTTTAAAAGCACGCTTTTCCAGGTGAAAAACCGCACAGAAACGGACATGCGCGATGGAAATTGCCCCCCTGCCCCTTTATGCCGATGCTATGCTGTCACTTCGGTTCCCCGCCAGTTACTGACACATATATATAGAAGGATTTTCGATGATACGATCCGCGCGCAGTATGGCCGGTCTGCCATGGATAGCCGCCATGGCGTTTTTTATGCAGGCACTGGATGCCACCATTCTCAACACCGCGTTACCCGCCATCGCTCACAGTCTCGAACGCTCTCCTCTGGCCATGCAGTCCGCCGTTATCAGCTACACGCTTACCGTCGCGATGTTAATTCCCGTCAGCGGCTGGCTCGCTGACCGCTTCGGTACACGCAAGGTGTTTATCATCGCCGTTTCGCTCTTTACCCTTGGTTCGCTGGCCTGCGCCTTTTCGCAATCGCTGACGGTGCTGGTTATCTCACGCATCATTCAGGGCGTTGGCGGCGCGATGATGATGCCCGTAGCGCGTCTGGCGCTGCTGCGCGCCTACCCGCGCAGCGAACTTCTGCCGGTACTGAACTTCGTAACTATGCCTGGTCTGGTCGGCCCGATACTGGGTCCGCTGCTCGGCGGCTTGCTGGTCACTTACGCGACCTGGCACTGGATATTCTTGATCAACATTCCGGTCGGCATCCTTGGCATTTTCTATGCGCGGAAATATATGCCGGACTTCACGCTTCCTAAGCGTCGCTTCGATTTCCTCGGCTTCTTGCTGTTCGGCGCCGGGCTGGTGTTGCTCTCTATCGGCATCGAGCTGTTCGGCGAGCGCATCGTCTCCGCCTGGCTGGCATCGGGCGTGCTGGCTATGGGCGTAATACTACTGCTTCTTTATATTGTTCATGCGCGTCGCCATGCCTCCCCCCTGATCAGCCTGCCGATGTTCAAGACCCGTACCTTTTCGGTCGGTATTATCGGTAATATTGCTTCGCGCCTCGGTACCGGCTGCGTACCCTTCCTGATGCCGTTAATGCTGCAGGTCGGCTTTGGTTTTTCAGCGGTGGTGGCGGGCTGCATGATGGCGCCTACGGCCATAGGCTCGATTCTGGCGAAATCGACGGTGACTCAGGTGCTGCGCCTGTTCGGCTATCGCCGTACGCTGGTCGGCATAACCGTCATCATCGGCATCTTAATCGCCAGCTTTGCGCTGCAGTCACCCGCTGAGAGCATTATTTTGCTGCTGCTGCCGTTGTTTATTCTTGGTATGTCGATGTCAACGCAGTTCACCGCAATGAATACCATCACGCTGGCCGATCTGAATGATGAGAACGCCAGCGGCGGCAACAGCGTGCTGGCGGTAACGCAGCAGCTGTCGATTAGCTTTGGCGTCGCGGTGAGTGCGGCGGTGCTGCGTTTTTATCAGGAATTCGAAACCGACACCGTTACGCAGTTCCATGCGACCTTTCTGACGATGGGTATCGTAACGGTGATCTCGGCCTTTACCTTTGCATTGCTGCGGTCCGGCGATGGGCGTCATCTCATCACCAACCGCGATAAAAAGAAAAAAAACGCTTAGGTCGAAGCGCGTACCACCAGTTCCGGCGTCAGCACCAGGGTTTGCTGGCTGGCGTCGGGATCGCTCAGGCGATGGATTAACGTATCTATCGCCAGCTGGCCCAGCTCATCTTTCGGCTGATGAATGGTAGAGAGCGGTGGCGTCAGATAGCGCGCCAGCTCAATATCGTCATATCCCATCACCGCGATATCCTGCGGGATGCGCAACCCGGCTTCAAACAGCGCGTGATAAACGCCGACCGCCATTGCATCGTTACTGGTAAACACCGCCTGCGGCGGTAACGCCAGCGCCAGCAGTTGCTTCATGGCGCTATAGCCGCCCTGAAACTCAAAGTCGCTGTTAACCACATAGCCGGGCGGGATAGCCAGACCATTCTTCTCCATTGCATGGTAATAGCCCTGCAGACGCATGCGCCCCGGCGTTTTATCCAGCGGACCGGAAATGCAGGCGATGCGCGTATAGCCAGTATCAATCAGATGCTGCGTCGCCATTTCGCCACCCAGCAGCGCATTGTCCTGAATAATATCCCCACGTCCCTCAAACGGCGCCCAGTCCATCATGACGGTCGGAATAGAAGGATAGCGGTTAAGAATAGCCGCCGACGGCAGGTGGCTTTCGGTACACATGATGAGCAGTCCGTCGACGCGCTTTTGCAGCAGCGTTTCCAGGCTGCGATTCATGCGATCTTCATCGCCAGCCGTATTGCAAAGGATGAGGCTGTAGCCGCGCTCGTAGCAGCTATCCTCAACGCCGCGCACCACTTCGGCGTAGAAGGGGTTGCTGCTGGTCGTCAGCAGCATACCGATAGTATGCGTCTGGTTAAGCTTGAGGCTGCGCGCCAGCGCCGAGGGCGCATAGTTTAGCGTGCTGATCGCCTGCTCGACCTTCTCGCGCACCGCTTCGCTGACAAAACGGTTATTGTTGATAACGTGCGAGACGGTAGAGGTGGAGACGCCCGCCAGGCGGGCGACATCTTTCATGGTTGCCAAGGCTTAACTCTGCTGAAGTAAAAAATCATCAATTTCCGCGCGCCACGGCACAGAGGGCTGCGCTCCCGGACGCGTGACGGCGATAGCCGCCGCCGCATGGGCGAAGCGCACCGCCTCATGCAGGCTTTTGCCCTCCAGCCGCGCCGTAATAAACGCGCCGTTAAAGGTGTCGCCTGCGGCAATGGTATCTACCGCTTTCACCGTGAAACCGGCAATGCGTTCGCCTTTGCCCTGCTCGCTCAGCCAGACGCCGCGGCGTCCCAGCGTAATGAGTACCGTACCAATGCCTTTGGCGTGCAGCGCCTCAGCAGCGCGGGCGGCTTCTTCATCACTGGTAACGGCGATGCCGGTCAGGCTTTCCGCTTCGGTTTCATTGGGCGTAATGATATCCACCAGCGCGAGCAGCTCATCATCGAGCGGGGTCGCCGGGGCGGGATTGAGGATGACCTGGGTCTGATGGGCGCGAGCAAGCTTCGCCGCGGCTAATACGCTTTCCAGCGGTGACTCCAGCTGCATAAGCAGCGCCGAGGCGTTAACAATAACCTGCTGATGACGCGCCACGCAGGCGGGCGTCAGTGCCGCATTGGCGCCAGCGCAGATGCCGATACTGTTTTCACCTTCGCCATTAACGAAAATCATCGCCACGCCAGTCGGTTCACCGCTGACAGTCTCAACTGAGGCGACATCAATGCCGTCCCGCGTCAGCTGCGCGCGGATACGTTCGCCGATGGCGTCATCGCCAAGACAGGCGATAAAGGCGATATCTGCGCCAGCCCGTCCGGCGGCAACCGCCTGGTTCGCCCCTTTGCCGCCAAACGCAACGGTGTACTGCTCCCCGATCACCGTTTCGCCGGGACGGGGAAAGTGCGCGAGGTTAAGAATGTGGTCAGCATTAATGCTGCCGAGAACGGCCAGTTTTGCGCTTTTGCTCATAGGGTGTGATCCAGAAAGAGTGCGCCACCGGTTTAAGGGTGGCGCATTGCCCTGCTTTTCTTTGAGTTATTTGGTGACCAGTTTCAGGTCAACGGGATTGATGGCCTGCACTTTTTCACCTTTCAGCACTTTATCAGCGGTATCAACGCCAATCATGCCGATCTTATCCGGCATCTGAGCGACTGTCGCCGCCAGCTTGCCGCCTTCAACCGCTTTCACGCCGTCGGCGGTGCCGTCAAAGCCGACTACCACGACATCAGATTTCCCGGCGGTTTGCAATGCGCGTAACGCGCCAAGTGCCATTTCATCATTTTGCGCAAATACTGCCTGCACGTCCGGATGCGCCTGCAGCAGGTTCTGCATCACGTTCAGGCCCTTAGTACGATCGAAGTCCGCCGGCTGGCTCGCCAGCACCTGGAATTTATGCGCATCGGCGGCCTGCTTAAAGCCTTCGCCGCGCTCGCGCGCCGCAGAGGTTCCTGCAATGCCTTGCAGTTCAATAATCTTCGCGCTGTCGCCCAGGCGTTTAGCGATGTAGTCACCCGCCATTTTACCGCCGAAACGGTTGTCGGAGGCGACATGGCTTACCACCTTGCCCTGCGCCGCCACGCGGTCGAGCGTGATCACCGGAATATTCGCCTGGTTCGCCATTTTCACCGTGTTGCCGACCGCATCGGAGTCGGTTGGGTTAATCAGCAGCAGTTTGGCTCCGCGCACAGTGAGATCCTGCACGTTAGCCAGCTCTTTTGCCGGGTTGTTCTGCGAATCCAGCACCACCAGGTTATAGCCCAGTTTGTCAGCCTCTTTCTGCGCGCCCTCTTTCAGCGAAACGAAGAAGGGGTTATTCAGCGTAGATACCACCAGCGCGATGGTATCCTTCGCCATTGCGCTGGCGCTTAAGGTCGCGCCGAGGATCACTGCCAGTGCGGTCAACTTTTTCATCATTTCATCCTGTGTAAAGGTCAGAGTTATTTACTGCTTTTGTTATCCACCAGTACCGCCAGCAGGATTACCACCGCTTTTACGATCATCTGGTAGTAGGAAGAGACGCCCATCAGGTTCAGGCCGTTATTAAGGAAGCCCAGGATCAGCGCGCCGATCAGCGTGCCCATAATGCGTCCTTTGCCCCCGGCCAGGCTGGTGCCACCCAGCACCACCGCTGCGATAGCGTCCAGCTCGTAGCCGGTACCCGCCGTCGGCTGCGCGGAAGAGAGGCGCGCGACTTCAATGGTGCCCGCCAGCGCCGCCAGCATGCCGCTCAGGGCATAGACGATTACTTTTACGCGGTTTACGTTAATGCCGGAGAGGCGCGTCGCCGCTTCATTGCCGCCCAGCGCGTAGATATAGCGGCCGAGACGCGTGTGGTGCAGCATGTACCAGGCGAGCAGGAAGACGACAGCCATCAGCCACACCGGCGTCGGAACGCCCAGCGGGCGGCCGATACCGAACCAGCCGAAGAGATCGGCGTTGTCGTTAAAGCCGGTATTAATCGGGCTGCCGTCGGTGTAGACCATCGTGACGCCACGCAGCAGCAGCATCATCACCAGGGTGGCGATAAAGGCCTGCACTTTGCCGCGCGCCACAATAGTGCCGGTAACGGCACCAATCGCCGCGCCCAGCGCCAGCGCGCCCGCCACTGCCACCAGCGCGTTTACTTCCATACCCACCAGCGAAGCGGCTACCGCACCCGTTAGCGCCAGCAGCGATCCCACCGAGAGATCGATGCCGGAAGTCAGGATCACCAGCGTCATACCAACAGCCATAATGGCGTTGACCGAGGTCTGCTGCAGGATATTGAACAGGTTCGCTACGGTGAAAAAGTTGGGGCTCTGGCTCGCTACCACTGCGATCAACACAATGAGCGCAATCAGCGATTTCTGTTCCATCAGCCAGGCTTTGCTGAACCAGCGACGGCTGGACGGTAAGGTTTGAGTACTCATACAACTAAATCCTCGCTGTGTTGCTTGCCTACGGCTGCCGCCATTAAAGATTCCTGCGTCGCCTGCTCACGGGTAAATTCGCCGCCGGAACGGCCTTCATGCATCACCAGGATGCGGTCGCTCATGCCGAGCACTTCCGGCATCTCAGATGAAACCAGGATGATGCTCAGCCCTTCGGCTTTGAACTGATTGATAAGCTGGTAAATCTCTTTTTTCGCGCCGACGTCAACGCCGCGCGTCGGTTCATCCAGAATCAGCACGTTGGGACGCGTCATCAGCCCGCGCGCGATGGCCACTTTCTGCTGATTGCCGCCAGAGAGTAGACCGATAGCCTGATCCATTGAGGGCGTCTTGATATTAAAAAGGCGAATAAAATCGCCTACCGCCAGCTGCTCTGCGGCGTGCTTCAGGCTGCCGCCGCGGCTGAAATAGCGCAGCGCCGTCAGCGACATGTTCTCTTTCACCGACATGCCCAGCACCAGTCCGTCGCGTTTGCGGTCTTCAGAGATATAGACGATGCCGCTGGCCAGCCCGTCCTGCGGCGCGCGCGTCGCGATCTCTTTCCCGTCGAGCCAGACACGGCCTTTGCTGCGCGGCAATGCGCCATAGAGCAGCTTCATCAGTTCGGTGCGTCCGGCGCCCATTAGCCCAGACACGCCAAGAATTTCGCCTTTACGCAGCGTGAAGCTGACGTCGTGCACGCCCGGTCCGCTGAGGTTTTCAACCTTGAGACGAATGTCGCCCGGCGCCTGGTCGAGGCGCGGGTATTGATCTTCCAGCTTGCGCCCCACCATCATCTCGATCAGGCTCTCTTCGCTGAGCGTGTTTACGGGACGCTCGGCAATAAACTGGCCGTCGCGGAAAACCGTGACGTCATCGCAAATCTCAAAGATCTCTTTCATGCGGTGAGAGATATAAACAATGCCGCAGCCCTGCGCCTTCAGCTCGTTGATAACGCGAAACAGCGACAGC
Source organism: Pantoea sp. UBA5923 (assembly GCF_002431095.1). Taxonomy (NCBI): domain Bacteria; kingdom Pseudomonadati; phylum Pseudomonadota; class Gammaproteobacteria; order Enterobacterales; family Erwiniaceae; genus Pantoea; species Pantoea sp. UBA5923. The sequence continues at coordinate 6,625 of NZ_DJDN01000033.1, forward strand.
GTTTCGGTATCGGTAAGCGCGTCGGTCGGCTCATCCATGATGATCACCTGCGACTTAAAGCTCAGTACCTTAGCGATCTCCACCATCTGCTGATCGCCGATCGACAGATCGCCCACCAGCTTGTGGCTGTTAAAGCGCAGGTTGAGGCGCTTCAATAACGCATCCGCCTCGGCATACATCTGCTTCCAGTTGATGCGGCCAAAACGGTTAACGAACTCGCGACCGAGGAAGATGTTTTCCGCCACGCTGAGCTGAGGGATCAGGTTCAGCTCCTGGTGAATAATGCCGATGCCCGCTTCCTGCGACGCTTTGGGGCCGCTGAAGGTGGTCTCCTCGCCGAGCCAGCGCAGCGAACCCGCATCGCGGCTATAGATACCGGTCAGCACCTTCATCATGGTGGACTTACCGGCGCCATTCTCGCCTACCAGCGCCATGACGCGTCCTGGATAGACCGCCAGCGACGCGCTCTTTAACGCCTTTACGCCGGGAAAGGACTTCTCAATCCCCTGGAGCTGTAATAAGGGTTGCATAACGGCCTCAGAAGGTGACGCCAGCGCTCAGGATGACATTCGCAAACGGAGAGCACTCTCCGCTGCGAATGACCGCCTGACTGCGTTGAGTCTGTTGTTTGAACTGTTCGTGACTGATGTAACGCACTGCAATGCTGTTTCCCTGGTGCTGTTGCAAAGCTTCGAGCACAGCGAGAAGCTCGCTATGGCGCTGCGGATTGTGCTGCTTAATCTCTTCCGCAATAAGGGCGCTTTCCACCTGCATCTCCAGCGTAACGGCTTCCACCACCTGCATAAAATCGGGCGTACCTGGCGTAAGCGCCAGATCAATGCGCTGCGGTCCCGCCGGGATCGGTAAACCAGCATCGGCGATAGTCAGCGTATCCGTATGGCCCAGGCGGGCAATCACGTAAGAGAGTTCAGCGTTTAACAGGCGACCTTTTTTCATTTTCTGCTCCAGAGCGAAACGTTTCGCTAGCGGCAGTGTATGAAATGGCGGCGGTAACTCAACGGGGGAGATCGAGAAGTGTGATCGTCATCGAAACGTTTCGCGCTCGCTGACGAGAATTTGGCTTAGGTAGGAAAAAGGCCGCTGAAGCGGCCCGGTGTGGTCAGTATCAGGGCGCTTTGCGTACCCGTTTGACGTCAAGTTCAATGCTGTTGAAATCTTTGTCCAGCTCGCCCGTCAGCTCAACGCGGTCTTTCGGCGTAATAGTCAGACCATCCCAGCGCTTGTGGTCGATCTCTACTTTCATGGTGCCGGTAGCGTCGCGGAACAGATAATCTTCATCGCCGATCTGCTTCTCCAGCTGGCCGCGTACGGTGATCCAGCTGTCATCTTTCATCTCTTCCGCCTGCTTAACGGTCACCACGCTGCCCTGATCGTTTTGAAAACCTCCCTGTTTCGCCTGGGCTGCAGGCGCATTCGCATCGACGAATCCACCCTGCGCGGCGGCAAAAACCGGCGCAGTAGCCAGCGCCAGGATAGCTAAAAGTGCGGCATGCTTTTTCATCTTTTCACCTCTTTTCCATGAATGTCTCTTGTGTACGCCCTTATTAAAACAGCCAGTTCTTAACAGGATCTTAAGGGGTAAAAAAAGGCGAAAAGTCGCGATATCGCCTGTACAAGCGGCGTTCTGCTTCGTATAAAGCCTTTGCGGATTAAGGAGAGATTATGCGCATTTTACTGATTGAGGATGACCGGCTGATTGGTGACGGCATCAAGGCCGGACTGGGCAAGCTGGGCTTCAGCGTTGACTGGTTTACCTCCGGCGACGAGGGTTTCGCCGCGCTGCATGCCGCGCCCTGGGACGCGGTGATCCTCGACTTATCGCTGCCGCAGCGCGATGGACTGGATATCCTGCGCGCCTGGCGACAGCAGGGCGCGGAGGTGCCAGTACTGATCCTGACCGCGCGCGACGCCCTCGATCAGCGTGTCGAAGGCCTGCAGCTCGGCGCTGACGATTACCTTTGTAAACCCTTCGCGCTGGCCGAAGTGGCGGCGCGGCTGCAGGCATTGATCCGCCGCCGTCACGGCCAGCTACAGCCAGAACTGCGCCACGGCAGGCTGATTATGCAGCCCGCAAGCCACAGCGTTACGCTGGATGGCGAACCTCTGACCTTAACGAGCCGCGAGCTGACGCTGCTGGAACTCTTTCTGCGCAATCCTGGCCGCGTGCTGACGCGCAGCCAGCTTGAGGAGAAGCTCTACAGCTGGGACGCCGACGTCTCCAGCAACGCGGTTGAAGTGCATATTCACCACCTGCGTAAAAAGCTCGGCACCGCCTTTATCCGCACCGTACACGGCGTCGGTTATATTCTGGGAGAAGCAGAATGAGCCTGTTTCTCCGGCTCGGCATCGGCTTTGTATTGCTGCTCGGCCTCTGCTGGGGCAGCGCCAGCCTGAGTGTCTGGTTACAGACGCGCGCCACCATCAACGAGCTGTTCGATACGCAACAGCTACTGTTCGCTAAGCGCCTGATGGCGCTTGACCTTGCCGCGCCCGACAGCGCCACGTTGCCGAAGAATAAGGTGCTGCTGCGCCAGCATCGCGGCAATCAGGATGACGACGCCCTCGCCTTCGCGATTTTTACCCGCGACGGCAAACCGGTACTGAACGACGGCGAAAACGGCAGAATGCTGCCGTTCGACGCTGACGCGCAAGGATTCCACGACGGGCGGCTCACCGATGACGACGACGCCTGGCGTTTTGTCTGGCTGACGACGCCGGATGGACAACACCGAATCGTGGTAGGCCAGGAGTGGGAGTACCGTGACGACATGGCGGAAACGCTGGTGAAAAGCAGCATCCTGCCCTGGCTAATCGCGCTGCCGCTGATGCTGTTATTGCTGCTCGTGCTGGTATGGCGCGAGCTACGTCCGCTCAAGCGCATCACAAAACTACTGGCGCAGCGCGCGCCGGACGACGACAGGCCGCTGGATGCTGGCCAGGTGCCGCTGGAGGTCAAACCGCTGACAGAAGCGCTGAATGGACTGTTCAGCCGCATCAGCGCAATGGTCCAGCGCGAGCGCCGGTTTACCTCCGACGCCGCCCATGAGTTACGCAGCCCGCTGGCGGCGCTGCGCGTACAGAGCGAAGTGGTGCAACTTGCCGCTGACGATGAGGCGATGCGTCTGCACGCTTTACGCCAGCTGGATAGCGGCATTCAGCGCGCCACGCGGCTGGTAGATCAGCTACTGACGCTGTCGCGCGCCGAGGCAGAGGACGCGCGCGACGCGTTCCAGCCTGTCAATCTACAGCGTCTGTTGCAGGAGGCGCTGGCCGAGCAACTGCCGCAAGCTGACCGCGTCGGCGTCGCGCTGCGTCTGGAAAGCAGCGCCGAACCCGTGATTCAGGGCCATCCGCTGCTGCTGTCACTGCTGGCACGCAACCTGCTGGACAACGCCATTCGCTATACGCCTGAAGGCAGCGAGGTCAGAGTAATAATGGAAAGCCGCAGCTTGCGCGTTGAGGATAACGGCAAGGGATTGAGCGAGGCGGAAATGCAGCGCCTGGGCGAACGCTTCTGGCGGCCGCCGGGACAGGAAAAAAGCGGCAGCGGGCTGGGATTGTCGATTGTGCGCAATGTTGCGCAGCTGCACGCTATGCAGCTCAGCTTCAGCCAGCGTCAGGGCGGCGGACTCTGTGTCGCCCTGCGCTGGTAGAAATCAGATTTCGACCTGGGTGCCCAGTTCAATAACCCGGTTCGGCGGGATCTCAAACTGATCGGGCGCGCGCAGGGCGTTGCGCTGCAGCGCCAGGAAGAGTTTGCCGCGCAGGCGCAGATACCAGGGACGTTTGCCCATAATCAGCGACTCGTGCGACATAAAGAACGAAGTCTCCATCATCCGGCAGTTAAGCCCTTCCAGACCACAACGGTGGAAAATCTCCTCCACGTTCGGCGTTTCGCGCCAGCCATAGCTTGCCACGACGCGCCAGAAGGTCGGCGACAGCTGCTCTATGGCTACGCGGCGCACGTTGTGCACGTAAGGGGCGTCCTCGGTGCGCAGCGTCAGAAAGACTACGCGCTCATGCAGCACCTTGTTGTGCTTGAGGTTATGCAGCAGCGCAAAAGGGATCACGTTCAGCGCGCGCGACATATAGACGGCAGTGCCCGGCACGCGCACCGGCGGCGACTTCTCCAGCGAGGCGATCATCGCCTCCAGTGAATTGCCGTGTTCATGCATCCGGCGCAGCAGGCGGAAACGCTCGCTCTTCCAGGTAGTCATAATCAGGAACATAACCAGACCCAGGCAGATTGGCAGCCAGCCGCCGGAGAAGAGCTTAATCAGGTTGGCGGAGAAGAGCGGCACGTCGATGCAGAGAAATAGCGTCAGGATCAGGCCGACCGCCAGCTTGTTCCAGTGCCAGTTTTTCACGGCAACGGTGCAGGAGAGAATTGACGTCAGCACCATGGTGCCGGTCACGGCAATGCCGTAAGCCGCCGCCAGGTTGCTGGAGTGTTCAAAGCTGATAATCACAATCAGTACGGCAAAATAGAGCACCCAGTTGATCATCGGCACGTAGATCTGACCAGACTCCATCTCCGAGGTATGAATGATGCGCATCCCAGGCAGATAGCCCAGGCGAACCGCCTGGCGCGTCAGCGAGAAGACCCCGGAAATGACCGCCTGCGAAGCGATAACCGTTGCCAGCGTCGCCAGAACCAGCAGCGGAATCAGCGCCCAGTCAGGTGCCAGCAGAAAGAAGGGGTTTTTAATCGCTTTCGGATCGCTGAGCAGCAGCGCGCCCTGACCGAAATAGTTCAGCACCAGCGACGGCAGCACCACAATAAACCAGGCGATGCGAATCGGCAGCTTGCCGAAGTGTCCCATATCCGCATAGAGAGCTTCCACGCCGGTAATCGCCAGCACCACCGCGCCCAGCGCAAAGAAGGAGATGGTTTTGTAGTGAACGAAAAAGTTTACCGCGTAGAGGGGATTAAGCGCCTGCAGCACGTCCGGATTCTTCATAATGCCGGTCACGCCCAGCACCGCCAGCGTCAGGAACCAGACCAGCATCACCGGCGCGAAGAGCTTGCCGACGATGCCGGTGCCGTGTTTCTGGATCATAAACAACAGCGTCAGTACCGCGATTGAGAGCGGAACGATAAAAGGATCGAGCGACGGCGCGGCGATCTCCAGCCCTTCTATCGCCGACATTACGGAGATGGCAGGCGTAATCACCACTTCGCCATAAAAGAAACTGCCGCCGATCAGGCCCATAATGACCAGTACCGCCGTCGCACGCGCGCCGGTATTTCGCCCCGCCAGCGACATCAGGGTTAAAATCCCGCCCTCGCCGGCGTTATCCGCGCGCATGACGTAGCTGATATATTTCAGCGACACCACCAGCAGCAACAGCCAGAAAATCAGCGACAGAAAGCCGAAAACCGCTTCGCGCTCAACGCCGAAACCGAACTGACCGGAGAGGCATTCACGCAGGGTATAGAGCGGGCTGGTGCCGATATCGCCATACACTACGCCAATTGCGGCCAGCGTTAACGCACTAAGTGATTGCTTGTTATCCGAGCTCATAGAGTTATCTTTTGTTGGAGCAGAGAGGCGCGAAACCCCATCGCTCTTGCTGTCAAAAAGCGCACAGTATGCACGTATTTCCCAAAAAACCCATATCGCTCCTTCATCAATGCAGCTGACGCTGACGATTTTTCTCGCGACATTACAAGCCGCAGCGGCATTATGCGATGATTGAATTTTGTGACACAAAAAAGCGGACGGCAATCAACGCTTTCACGCATCATAATCAGTAGAGTAGCGCGCCTGCCATAATACGACGGCAGCAGTAACAGAAGGACAATGAAGTGATTATGGCTCAACCCCATCTTTTGGCAGAAAGAATTTCTCGTCTCAGCAATGCCCTGGAGAAGGGTTTGTACGAACGCCACGACGCTATTCGCCTCTGCCTGCTGGCGGCGCTGAGCGGTGAAAGCGTCTTTCTGCTTGGCCCGCCGGGCATCGCCAAGAGCCTGATCGCCCGCCGCTTAAAGTACGCTTTTCAGCACGCCCGCGCGTTTGAATATCTGATGACGCGCTTCTCAACGCCGGAGGAAGTGTTCGGCCCGCTGTCGATTCAGGCGCTAAAAGATGAAGGCCGCTATCAGCGCCTGACGAAAGGCTACCTGCCTGACGCGGAAATTGTATTTCTGGATGAGATCTGGAAAGCGGGCCCCGCTATCCTCAATACCCTGCTGACCGCAATTAACGAGCGACGCTTTCGCAACGGGGACAGCGAGGAAAAAATTCCGATGCGCCTGCTGGTCACCGCTTCAAACGAACTGCCGGAAGCGGACAGCGGACTGGAAGCGTTATATGACCGCATGCTGATCCGTCTCTGGCTCGACAACGTGCATGAAAAGCAAAACTTTCGCAGCATGCTGACCCACCAGCAGGATGAGAACGCCAATCCGGTCGCGGAATCGTTGCGCATCAGCGATGAAGAATATCATCAGTGGCAGCAGGGCATCAGCCAGGTCAGCCTGCCGGATAATGTTTTCGAACTGATCTATCAGCTGCGCCAGCAGCTGGAAAAGCTGCCCGACGCGCCCTATATCTCCGACCGTCGCTGGAAAAAAGCGATACATCTGCTGCAGGCGAGCGCCTTCTACAGCGGCCGTAACGCTATCGCGCCAGTCGACCTTGTTCTGTTAAAGGATTGTCTGTGGCACGACGTTGCCTCGATGCAGGTGCTGGAGCGCGCCATTGATCAGCTAATGACCCAGCAGGCGTGGCAACAGCAGACGCTGCTGCTCAAGCTACAGCAGCTCAAAGCGCGGCGTCTGGTGCTGCAACAGCAGCAGAGCGTGGCGCAGGCGATCACGCTGGAAAAACACAGCGGCATGTTCAGCCGCAAGCCGCACTATGAGCTTCCCGCCAGCCTGGCCGACGCGCAGCTGACCCTGATGCTGCAACAGCCGCTGACGCTGCACGATATGCAGGTAACCCATGTGGTGATCGCCCGTGACGCGCTGGAGCAGTGGTTGCTGAAGGGCGGAGACATTCGCGGCAAGCTGAACGGCATTGGTTTCGCCCAGACGCTCGATCTGCTGGTGGATGCGCAGCATTGTCTGGCGCTGCGCGACGTCAGCCTGCAAACGGCGCGCCTGACACTGCCAGGCGCCGTGTCGCACAGCGAACTGCCCGCAGAAATCAGCGAGGCGCTGGACGAGCTGGAGGCTCAGCTGCGCGCGCAGCGCCACCAGTTCAGCCAGCATCAGCGCTGCCTGTTTATCAGCGACGACTGGCTGGCGCGTATCGAAACCAGCCTGCAGGATGTGGCCGATCAACTAAAACAGGCGCGTAAATGATCTCGCTGGAGACGCTCAGCGCCCTGCTCTCCATTGGCGAAGCCGAACTGATAGATGAGCTGATCCTTGCGCTGCTCGCCACCCCGCAGCTGGCGATCTTTTTTGAAAAATTTCCCGGCCTGAAGCAGGCGATGATGCGCGATGTGCCGCGCTGGAAAGCGGAGATCACCGCCGAGCTGAAAGCGACGCCGGTGCCGGAAACGCTGGCTGCCGAGTTTCAGCTGTTCCAGCGCGCCCAGCTGCTCAGCCATCACGATTTCAGCCAGCAGCTGCCGGAGATACTCGCCAGGCTGACGCAGTTGCCCTCGCCCTTTCTTGAAGAGGCGCACCGGCTGCTGCTGCATACCGATGCGCATCAACTGAGCGGCGCGCAGCATACGCTGTTCCTCCAGCGCTGGCGCCTTAGCCTGACGCTGCAAACCCTGACGCTTAACGAACAGCTGCTGGAACAGCAGCGTGAGAGGTTAATGGCCGAACTGCAGCAGCGCATGGCGCTGAGCGGCCAGCTGGCGCCTTTGCTGAGCGAAAACGACGAGGCCGCCGCCGGTCGCTTATGGGACATGAGCAAAGCCTCGCTGCAGCATGGCGATTATCAGCTGATGCTGGAGTATGGTGACTTTCTGGCGCAGCAGCCGGAGCTACTGGCGCTGGCGCAACAGCTGGGCCGCAGCCGCGAGGCGAAGTCGGTGCCTTCGCAGGATGCGCCGCTGGAAGCGTTCCACCAGCTGGTACGTGAGCCGGACGCGGTGCCGGAAGAGGTGAGCGGCATTCACCAGAGCGACGACGTGCTGCGCCTGCTGCCGCCGGAGCTGGCGACCATCAGCATCAGCGAGCTGGAGCTGGAGTTTTATCGCCGCCTGGTAGAAAAACGCCTGCTGACTTACAAACTACAGGGCGACGCCTGGCATGAAAAAGTCACGTTGCGCCCGGTCAGCCACCAGCAGCACGAAGAGCAGCCGCGCGGCCCTTTTATCGTCTGCGTTGATACTTCAGGATCGATGGGCGGCTTCAATGAGCGCTGCGCTAAGGCGTTCTGCCTTGCGTTACTCAAGGTGGCGCTGGCCGACCGTCGCCGCTGCTATATTATGCTGTTCGCCCACGAGGTTATCGGCTACGAACTCACCGGCGACGACGGGCTGGAACAGGCGATCCGCTTTCTCAGCCAGCGTTTTCGCGGCGGCACCGACCTCGCCGCCTGTCTGGCGGCCGTGGTCAAGCGCATGGAGGGCTCGCTGTGGCAGGATGCCGACGCCGTTGTGGTCTCCGATTTTATCGCTCAGCGCCTGCCGGACGAGATCGTTAATGTTGTTAAGCTGCGCCAGCTGCAACAGCAGCAGCGCTTTCACGCCGTGGCGATGTCGGCTCACGGCAAACCCGGCATCCTGCGTATCTTCGATCATATCTGGCGTTTCGACACCGGCATGAAAAGCCGCCTGCTGCGCCGCTGGCGCCGTTAGTCACGGAGCAGAAATCCTTATTTGCTATAGTGAGCTACCCGCTGTGTTTATTCAGCTAACGGAGTTCACTGTGACCCTCTTCCAGCAACAACAACAACTACCGGCGCCAACCCGTACGGTCCGCCTTTCCGGCAGCAGCGTCGCAGATAAACGCGCTGAATTGCTGGCTTACTACACGCAAACCTGGGAACTGTATGAAAGCCTGTTCGATTGTCTCGCCGACGATCGCGCCTGGTTCACGAAAGCCATTACGCTGCGCCATCCTTTAATCTTCTATTTCGGTCACACCGCTTCTTTCTATATCAATAAGCTGATGGCGGGCCGCTACATCGATGCGCGCATCGACGATCGCATTGAGGCGATGATGGCGATAGGCGTGGATGAGATGAGCTGGGACGATCTCGACGACAGCCACTACGCCTGGCCCACTGTGCAAGAGGTGCGCGACTACCGCCACAAGGTGAAAAGTCTGGTGACGCGCTTTATTCAGACCATGCCGCTGGAGCTGCCCATCGACTGGGAAAGCCCGGCGTGGGTGATCCTGATGGGCATCGAACATGAGCGCATCCATCTTGAAACCTCCAGCGTGTTGATACGCCAGTTGCCCATCCAGTGGGTGCAAGCGCAGCCGCAGTGGCCGGTATGCCAGGAGGCGCGCCATACGCGCAACAAGGTGCCCGCCAATAGCCTAATCGCGATGCCTGGCGGCGTCGTCACGCAGGGGAAAAGCGACGATACCTACGGCTGGGACAATGAATATGGCACTCAGTCAGTCGAACTCCAGCCCTTTAAAGCGAGCAAAATGCTGGTCAGCAATGCTGAATTCTTTGAGTTTGTCGCGGCGGGCGGCTATCAGCAGCGTCAGTACTGGGACGACGAAGGCTGGGGCTGGCGCAGCTTTACCGATGCGCAGATGCCGACCTTCTGGCTTGGCGATGTGAAGCACCCCGACGCGCTGAAGCTGCGCCTGATGACTGAAGAGGTGGCGATGCCCTGGGACTGGCCAGCGGAAGTGAACCAGCTGGAGGCCGCCGCGTTTTGCCGCTGGAAAGCGCAGCAGACCGGCGCGCCCGTCCAGCTGCCGTGTGAGGCCGAATGGATGCAGCTGCGCGAGCAGGTCGTAGGCGATCAGCCGGAGTGGCAGCAGGCGCCAGGCAACCTTAACCTGGCGTACTGGGCCTCCTCCTGCGCGGTGGACCGCTTCGCCCAGGGCGACTTTTTTGACATCGTAGGCAACGTCTGGCAGTGGACCACCACGCCGATTAACGGCTTTGAAGGGTTCCGCGTGCACCCGCTCTATGATGACTTTTCCACGCCGACGTTCGACGGCAAACATTCGCTGATCAAAGGCGGCAGCTGGATCTCTACCGGCAATGAAGCGCTGAAATCGTCGCGCTATGCGTTTCGCCGCCACTTTTTCCAGCATGCGGGCTTCCGCTACGTCGTCTCCTCGCATCAGGAATCAATGTCGCTTAATCCCTACGAAACCGACGACATGGTGTCGCAGTATCTCGACTTTCAGTACGGCCCGCGCTATTTCGGCGTCGACAACTATGCCGAATCGCTGGTGGCGCTGGCGCTGCCCCATTGTCAGGCGCGCGGCAGCGCGCTCGATATCGGCTGCGCCACCGGCCGCGCCAGTTTCGAGCTGGCGCGCCATTTCGAAAAGGTGATCGGGATGGATTATTCGGCACGCTTTATTGATGTGGCATTGCAGCTCGCCTCCGGCGAGGATTTCCGCTACGTGGTGCAGGAAGAGGGCGAGCTGGTGGAATATCGTCAGGTACGTCTGAAAGAGTTCGGTCTCGACGCTGGCCAGTCGCAGCGTATTCAGTTTGTTCAGGGCGACGCCTGCAATCTGAAACCGCAACCCGCACAGTACGATCTGGTGCTGGCCGCTAATCTTATCGATCGTCTGCGTCAGCCGCAGCGCTTTTTGCAGGATATCGCGCCGATGATACGTTCCGGCGGTCTGCTGCTGCTCTCCTCTCCTTACACCTGGCTGGAAGCCTTTACCCCGAAAGAGAACTGGCTGGGCGGCATCCGCGAAAACGGCGAAGCGCTCAACACGTTACAGGCGCTGCAGCGGCTGCTGGCGGCGGAGTTCGAGCCGATCGACGCCCCGCAGGATGTTCCTTTTGTCATCCGCGAGACCGCGCGCAAATATCAGCATTCGCTGGCCCAGGTCACGCTGTGGCGTAAGCGGTAAACCCAACGGCAGCGGCAAACGCCGCTGCCGGAGATTGCCTGACGGCACTTTTTGCTGCACATTCTCCTCTGTTCAAAGAAGAAGAGCTGACACGAGGATGATATGGCCGAATCACTGCAACTGGACAACCTGGATCGCGGGATCCTGAATGCGCTGCTGGACAATGCCCGCACCGCTTACGCCGAACTGGCGAAACAGTTCAACGTTAGTCCGGGCACGATCCATGTTCGCGTGGAGAAGATGAAGCAGGCCGGCATTATTCTCGGCACCCGCGTGGAGATCGATCCGCGCCAGCTGGGTTTTGATGTCTGCTGTTTTATCGGCATCATCCTGAAAAGCGCACGCGACTACCCGGCCGCGCTGAGCAAGCTGGAGGCGCTTGATGAAGTGGTCGAGGCCTGGTACACCACCGGGCACTACAGCATTTTTATTAAGGTTATGTGTCGGTCTATTGACGCGCTGCAGCAGGTTCTGATCAACAAGATCCAGACCATTGACGAAATCCAGTCCACCGAAACGCTGATCTCACTGCAAAACCCGATCATGCGCACCATTAAGCCCTGATCCTTTTTTCCTGTGCATAACCTTATCCTCTACGAACGCCGCCTGCGCCAGCGGCTGCGTTCGTATCTTCATTTCTGATAACCCTGTTTTCCACAGGTGGATCACGGCTTGATCACAGCGTACAATGCTCGCCTTTATTCCGGGAGAGCATCATGGCCGACATTACTTTAATCAGTGGCAGCACGCTGGGCAGCGCCGAATATGTGGCCGAACATCTGGAAGAGAAGCTGCAGGAAGCGGGTTTTTCCACACAGCTGCTACACGGCCCGGCGCTGGATGAGCTGCCGCAGCAGGGGATCTGGCTGGTGGTGAGTTCTACCCACGGCGCGGGCGAACTGCCTGACAACCTGCAACCTTTATATGAGGCCATTGCGGAAACCCAGCCCGATTTGTCGGCGTTGCGCTTTGGCGCGATCGGCCTCGGCAACCATGAATACGATCTGTTCTGCGGCGCTATTCGTTCGCTGGACGCGCTTTTGATCGCCCGCGGCGCACAGCGCATCGGCGAGCGACTGGAAATCGACGTGCTGGAGCATGAGATCCCCGAAGATCCGGCAGAAGCCTGGCTAACCGGCTGGACCGCCCATCTCTGAGCGGATCTTTTGCCGCAGGGGATCGGGTATTTCGCCGGATCCCCAGTTCAAACGCCTGTTTTTTTACGATCGCGTGCGCTTTATTTGTGGATAACTATGCTTGATTGCTGCGTAAAACCGGTAGTTATCCAAAGAACAACTGCTGATGCTTTTCTGTGCTGTGCATAAGTCCGCATTTTGATCTCAGCTTATACGGATCAGGATCACCGATCATTCACAGCAAAGGATCCTTTCTATCCGGTTGATAATGTCCAGCTTTTCTGGGTTATCCACAGAGAGTGGCGATCCTAATAAAGAGATCTAACAGAAAGATCATATACAGAATAAAGATCCTTTCTTTTAAACCCGCAGATCCCGCCGCTTTCACCCTCGGCGGAATTTCAGTAGAATCCACCGCCCAGGGCAACGATCCCTGCCAGTTCATCAACGAGGTACCACTTCATGTTTTATCCAGATCCTTTTGACGTCATCGTAATCGGTGGTGGTCATGCGGGCACAGAAGCCGCAATGGCCGCTGCCCGAATGGGTCAGCAAACTCTGTTACTCACCCATAACATTGATACGCTTGGACAAATGTCCTGCAACCCGGCGATCGGTGGCATTGGAAAAGGACATCTGGTTAAGGAAGTGGATGCCTTAGGCGGCCTGATGGCCACGGCGATCGACAAAGCGGGCATTCAGTTTAGGATACTAAACAGCAGCAAAGGCCCGGCCGTACGCGCTACTCGTGCACAGGCGGATCGCGTGCTGTATCGCCAGGCGGTACGCACCGCGCTGGAGAACCAGCCCAACCTGATGATCTTCCAGCAGGCGGTCGACGATCTTATCGTCGAAAACGATCGCGTGGTGGGGGCTGTCACCCAGATGGGCCTCAAGTTCCGTGCGAAAGCCGTTGTGCTCACCGTCGGTACTTTCCTCGACGGCAAAATTCATATCGGGCTGGATAACTACAGCGGCGGTCGTGCTGGCGATCCGCCTTCCGTTCCGCTGGCGAAGCGTCTGCGCGCCTTGCCATTGCGCGTCAGCCGTCTGAAAACCGGTACGCCGCCGCGTATTGACGCGCGAACCATCGACTTTTCGGTGCTCAGCCCGCAGCATGGCGATAACCCGATGCCGGTCTTTTCGTTCATGGGCGATGCGTCGCAGCATCCGCAGCAGGTTCCCTGCTGGATTACCCATACCAATGAGCAGACCCATGAGGTGATCCGCAATAACCTCGATCGCAGCCCGATGTACGCCGGGATCATCGAAGGGATCGGCCCGCGTTACTGTCCGTCGATCGAAGACAAGGTTATGCGCTTCGCCGATCGTAATGCGCACCAGATCTTCCTGGAGCCTGAAGGGCTGACCAGCAATGAAATTTATCCAAACGGCATCTCTACCAGCCTGCCGTTTGACGTGCAGATGCAAATCGTTCGCTCAATGAAAGGTCTGGAAAACGCGAAAATCGTCCGTCCGGGCTATGCGATCGAATATGACTTCTTCGATCCGCGCGATCTGAAGCCGACGCTGGAAAGCAAATATATTCACGGGCTCTTCTTCGCCGGTCAGATCAACGGCACCACCGGTTACGAAGAAGCTGCCGCGCAGGGTCTGCTGGCCGGTCTTAACGCCGGACGTCACTCCGCTGACAAAGAGGGCTGGGCGCCGCGTCGCGATCAGGCCTACCTCGGCGTACTGGTGGATGACCTCTGCACGCTCGGCACCAAAGAGCCCTATCGCATGTTCACCTCGCGCGCCGAGTATCGTCTGATGCTGCGCGAAGACAACGCCGATCTCCGTCTGACCGAAACTGGCCGCGAACTGGGTCTGGTAGACGATGCCCGCTGGGCGCGCTACAACCAGAAGCTGGAAGCCATTGAGCAGGAGCGTCAGCGTCTGCGCGATCTCTGGATCCATCCGAAGTCAGAGAACGTCGACGAAGTGAATACGTTGCTCAGTACCGCGCTGACCAAAGAGGCGAGCGGGGAAGACCTGTTACGCCGCCCGGAAATGACTTACGCGCAACTGACCGCCCTGCCGAGCTTCGGCCCGACGCTGCCTGACGCGCAGGCGGCTGAACAGGTTGAGATCCAAGTGAAATACGAAGGCTATATCGCGCGCCAGCAGGAAGAGATCGATCGTCAGCAGCGTAATGAAAATACGCTGCTGCCAGCCGAGCTGGACTATCGCCAGGTCAGCGGTCTGTCCAATGAAGTGATCGCCAAGCTCAACGATCATAAACCTTCTTCTATTGGCCAGGCGTCGCGCATCTCCGGCATTACGCCGGCAGCAATTTCAATTCTGTTGATTTACCTGAAAAAACAAGGGCTGCTGCGCAAAAGCGCCTGACCTGAAACGGGGCGAGGCTACTCGCCCCCGCTGACTGGACTTATGCTGTGATCACAAAACTCACTTCGCTGCTTAAGGCAGCCGGTATTTCCCTCTCCGATCAACAAAAAGAGCAGCTGGTTGCCTATGTCGGCCTGCTGGACAAGTGGAACAAAGCCTACAATCTGACGTCGGTGCGCGATCCGCAGCAGATGCTGGTGCGCCACATTCTCGACAGTATCGTGGTGGCCCCTCATCTGCAGGGCGAACGCTTTATTGATGTCGGCACCGGACCGGGCCTACCTGGCATTCCGCTCGCTATCGTGCTGCCGCAGGCGCACTTTACGCTGCTCGACAGCCTGGGCAAGCGCGTGCGCTTTCTGCGCCAGGTGCAGCATGAACTGGGATTAACTAACATTACGCCGGTGCAGAGCAGGGTAGAGGAGTTTCCGTCCGAGCCGCCGTTTGACGGCGTTATCAGCCGCGCATTCGCTTCGCTGCAGGATATGGTGAACTGGTGCCACCATCTGCCTTCTGCGCAGGGACACTTTTATGCGCTGAAAGGCGTACGTCCCGACGAGGAGATCGCCAGTCTGCCAGCCGGTTTCCGTCTCGTCTCAGTGGAAGCGCTTAAGGTGCCCGAACTGGATGGCGAACGTCATCTGGTGGTTATCGCACGCGAATAGCCCTAAAAGGTGAAGGGATTAAGGCATTCCCGCGCGTTTGCCTTAGTGAATTCGCTGTTCAAAAAACAGGCAGTTGATTTCGCAGCGCGGCTCAATTTTAATCGTGACGGCTGCGAAATAACGTTAACAGCGCTGGCGGAAATTATCCGAAAATCTCTGTTACATTTAACGATTAATTCACATTTATTTATCACGAAGATCACTTCAGGCTGTTGTGTAAAGAGTGCAGATAATCACGCGGGAAAATATATCAGGGTAATAACTCCGCGTACGTAATATCAATTTAACGTTTTTACCTCACTCTGGGTTGTCAATGCGCTGTTTTTATCGAAAATACCGCCAGCCCGAAGCGAGAAAAATAGTAGGTTTCTGATTTACAAAAGATTATGAGCGATTTAATAGGCGTCGCTACTGTTTGTCAGCAAATTTGAATAGCGGAACAGTGTTTGGAATGTGATCTAAAGCACGCTTTAAAAGCAAGGCTCAAGCCGAATTACCGCTACGCAGGCACATAATTTCGCCTGCCAATCTTTGGAAAAATAGCCGTTCGGAAAGAAATTTAAATAATTGTTCACCTTTTGGCTACTTACGGATTGAAATCGCAAGTGCGGCCCGTATAATTTGCACGGCTTTTGCTGCTTGACTCGAGTGAGTAAAGGCAGTCTTATACGACACGCGACATACCCCTTATGGGGCAGGAGAGTAACCGCGCCATGTCAGTGTCTCTTTACAGTGTAAAATTCGCCCGAACCGTGCTGGCAATCCAGCTGGTGACTGTTGTCATCATCGGCGCTCTCTTTGCCCTGAAAGATGTCACCTGGGGCGTCTCTGCGCTTGCTGGCGGAGCGGCAGCCTGGCTGCCAAACGTGTTGTTCATGTTTTTAGCCTGGCGCCTGCAAGGGCAATCCCCGGCTTCCGGACGGGTTGCGTGGAGTTTCGCCCTCGGCGAAATCGGCAAAGTCATCGCAACCATCGTGTTGCTCATTGTGGCGTTGGGTGTTTTCAGGGCGGTTTTCTGGCCGCTTGGGATAACCTGGTTATCGGTGCTGGTGGTTCAGATGTTGGCACCGGCGGTAATTAACAACAAAGGGTAAAAGGCATCATGGCTGCAGGAGAAACTCAAACTCCGCAAGAGTACATCGGTCACCATCTGACGCACCTTCAGTTGGACCTGCGTACCTTCGAGTTAGTGAATGCTCACGACGCTCCCGCGACGTTCTGGGTATTAAATATCGATTCTATGTTTTTCTCTCTGGTGCTGGGATTCATCTTCCTGGTGTTGTTCCGCAAAGTGGCGAAAAGCGTCACCAGCGGCGTGCCAGGGAAGATGCAGGCTGCTATCGAACTGGTTGTCGGCTTCGTTGATGGCAACGTGCGCGACATGTACCACGGTAAAAGCAAACTTATCGCCCCGCTGGCTCTGACGATTTTCGTCTGGGTCTTTTTGATGAACTTCATGGATCTGCTGCCTATCGACCTGCTGCCGTATATCGGCGAGCACTGGCTGGGCCTGCCGGCGCTGCGCGTCGTGCCGTCCGCAGACGTGAACATCACGCTGTCTATGGCGTTGGGCGTCTTTATTTTGATTCTGTTCTACAGCATCAAAATGAAAGGTGTAGGCGGCTTCGCGAAAGAGCTGACGCTGCAGCCTTTTAATCACCCGATCTTCATCCCCATCAACCTGATCCTTGAAGGTGTTAGCCTGCTGTCCAAACCGGTTTCACTCGGTCTGCGACTGTTCGGCAACATGTATGCGGGTGAGCTGATCTTTATCCTTATTGCCGGTCTGTTGCCGTGGTGGTCGCAGTGGGTGCTGAATGTGCCGTGGGCCATTTTCCACATCCTGATCATCTCGTTGCAGGCTTTCATTTTCATGGTCCTCACGATTGTCTATCTGTCGATGGCATCTGAAGAACATTGATTTTTTTCTCAACACTAAGCGTTTAACTGAAACAAACTGGAGACTGTCATGGAAAACCTGAATATGGATCTGCTGTACATGGCTGCCGCTGTGATGATGGGCCTGGCGGCAATCGGTGCTGCGATCGGTATCGGCATCCTCGGAGGTAAATTCCTGGAAGGCGCCGCGCGCCAGCCGGATCTGATCCCTCTGCTGCGTACGCAGTTCTTTGTTGTAATGGGTCTGGTGGATGCAATCCCGATGATCGCTGTTGGTCTGGGTCTCTATGTGATGTTTGCTGTCGCCTAAAGCCTGTCGCTGTTTGTTCATTCAGGGCCTTGAGCGCCATGAATGAACGGTTCTGCCGCTTATCGTTGAGATAACGGCAGATAAGTTACTCACTTACTTAGAGGCATTGTGCTGTGAACATTAACGCAACAATCCTCGGCCAGGCCATCGCGTTCATCCTGTTTGTCGCGTTCTGCATGAAGTACGTATGGCCGCCGATTATGGCTGCCATCGAAAAGCGCCAGAAAGAAATTGCTGAAGGCCTTGCTTCTGCTGAACGCGCGAAGAAAGATTTGGATCTCGCGCAGGCTAATGCGACCGACCAGCTGAAGAAAGCGAAGGAAGAAGCTCAGGTCATTATCGAGCAGGCGAACAAACGCCGTACTCAGATTCTGGACGAAGCGAAAACTGAAGCTGAGAACGAACGTAACCGCATCGTGGCGCAAGCGCAGGCAGAGATCGACGCCGAGCGTAAACGTGCCCGCGAAGAGCTGCGTAAGCAAGTCGCGTTGCTGGCAATGGCTGGCGCCGAGAAGATCATCGAACGTTCCGTGGATGAAGCTGCTAACAGCGACATCGTTGATAAACTGGTCGCTGAACTGTAAGGAGGGAGGGGCTGATGTCTGAACTGATTACTGTAGCTCGCCCCTACGCCAAAGCAGCTTTTGACTTTGCTGTTGAGCATCAAAGTATTGAACGCTGGCAGGATATGCTGGCGTTTGCCGCGACCGTAGCACGCAATGAGCAAATGGCCGATCTTCTCTCCGGCGCGCTGGCGCCGGAAGCGTTATCGGCTTCTTTCATTGCCGTCTGCGGCGATCAATTAGATGAACACGGTCAGAACCTGATTAAGGTAATGGCTGAGAACGGACGTTTGACCGCGCTTCCGGCTGTACTGGAGCAGTTCATTCAACTGCGCGACGCCTATGAGGCGACGGCGGAAGTTGATGTGATTTCCGCCAGTACGCTGAGTGACAGCCAGCTGACCAAAATCAGCGCCGCGATGGAAAAACGTCTGTCACGCAAAGTTAAGCTGAATTGCAAAATTGATAAGTCTGTCATGGCAGGCGTGATCATCCGTGCGGGTGATCTGGTGATTGATGGCAGCGTGCGCGGCCGTCTTGAGCGTCTGGCAGACGCCTTGCAGTCTTAAGGGGACTGGAGCATATGCAACTGAATTCCACCGAAATCAGCGAACTGATCAAGCAGCGCATTGCTCAGTTCAATGTCGTGAGCGAAGCTCACAACGAAGGTACAATCGTCTCTGTTAGCGACGGTATCATCCGCGTACACGGCCTGGCCGATGTAATGCAGGGTGAGATGATCGCCCTGCCGGGCAACCGTTACGCTATCGCCCTGAACCTCGAGCGCGACTCTGTCGGCGCCGTGGTAATGGGTCCGTATGCTGACCTCGCCGAAGGCATGAAGGTTAAGTGTACTGGCCGTATTCTGGAAGTGCCGGTCGGTCGTGGCCTGCTGGGCCGCGTGGTGAACACCCTGGGTGCGCCAATCGACGGCAAAGGCGCGATCGACAACGACGGCTTCTCGCCGGTTGAAGTGATCGCACCGGGCGTTATCGACCGTCAGTCAGTCGACGAGCCGGTTCAGACCGGTTACAAATCTGTCGATGCGATGATTCCAATCGGTCGTGGCCAGCGTGAGCTGATCATCGGCGACCGTCAGACCGGTAAAACCGCGCTGGCGATCGACGCTATCATCAACCAGCGCGATTCCGGCATCAAATGCGTCTACGTCGCAATTGGTCAGAAAGCTTCTACCATCGCTAACGTGGTGCGTAAGCTGGAAGAACACGGCGCGCTGGCGAACACCATCGTGGTCGTGGCTTCTGCGTCTGAATCTGCTGCACTGCAGTACCTGGCGCCCTACTCCGGCTGCGCCATGGGCGAATACTTCCGCGACCGCGGTGAAGATGCGCTGATCGTATACGATGACCTGTCTAAACAGGCTGTCGCTTACCGTCAGATCTCTCTGCTGCTGCGCCGTCCGCCGGGCCGTGAAGCATTCCCGGGCGACGTGTTCTATCTCCACTCCCGTCTGCTGGAGCGTGCGTCACGCGTAAGCGCTGACTACGTTGAGCGTTTCACCAACGGCGAAGTTAAAGGTAAAACCGGTTCACTGACCGCGCTGCCGATTATCGAAACCCAGGCGGGCGACGTCTCCGCGTTCGTTCCGACCAACGTAATCTCGATTACCGATGGTCAGATCTTCCTGGAATCGAACCTGTTTAACTCCGGTATTCGTCCGGCGGTTAACCCGGGTATCTCCGTATCGCGCGTAGGTGGTGCTGCTCAGACCAAGATCATCAAGAAACTGTCCGGCGGCATCCGTACCGCGCTGGCGCAGTATCGTGAACTGGCTGCGTTCTCGCAGTTCGCTTCCGATCTGGACGACGCAACCCGCAAACAGCTGAGCCACGGTCAGAAAGTGACCGAGCTGCTGAAACAGAAACAGTATGCGCCGATGTCTGTCGCGCAACAGGGTCTGGTGCTGTTTGCTGCCGAGCGCGGCTACCTGAACGACGTTGAACTGGCGAAGATCCTGAGCTTCGAAGCTGCGCTGCTGGCGTTCGCGGATCGCGACCACGCCGAGCTGATGCAGGAAATCAACCAAACTGGTAACTACAACAACGACATCGAAGCGAAGCTGAAAGGCCTGCTCGATACGTTTAAAGCAACCCAGTCCTGGTAATGTCTGGCGGCTTGTCTGAAAAGACAGGCCGCAAGGCTTTGAGGAGAAGCTAATGGCCGGCGCAAAAGAGATACGTAACAAGATTGGAAGCGTGAAAAACACGCAGAAGATCACCAAAGCGATGGAAATGGTCGCCGCCTCCAAAATGCGTAAAACGCAGGAACGCATGGCGGCCAGCCGTCCGTATGCAGAGACTATGCGCAAAGTGATCGGTCACCTTGCGTTAGGGAATCTGGAATACAAGCACCCTTACCTGGAAGAGCGCGACGTTAAGCGCGTCGGCTACCTGGTCGTTTCGACTGACCGCGGGCTTTGTGGTGGTTTGAACATTAACCTGTTCAAAAAATTGCTGGCAGATATGAAGGCCTGGTCCGATAAAGGCGCGCAGAGCGATCTGGCGATCATCGGTTCCAAAGGTCTGGCGTTCTTCGGTTCCGTAGGCGGCAACGTCGTGGCTCAGGTCACCGGCATGGGCGATAAACCTGCCCTGTCCGAACTGATCGGCCCGGTAAAAGTGATGTTGCAGGCTTACGACGAAGGGCGTATCGACAAGCTCTATGTCGTCAGCAACAAATTCAATAACACCATGTCTCAGACTCCGACCATTACCCAACTGCTGCCGTTACCGCCAGCGGAAGGTGAAGAAGAGATGAAGGCGAAGACCTGGGATTACCTGTACGAGCCCGATCCGAAAGCGCTGCTGGATACCCTGCTGCGTCGTTATGTCGAATCGCAGGTTTATCAGGGTGTGGTGGAAAACCTGGCCAGTGAGCAGGCCGCACGTATGGTGGCGATGAAAGCCGCAACCGATAACGGCGGAAATCTGATCAAAGAGCTGCAGTTGGTATACAACAAAGCTCGTCAGGCCAGCATCACCCAGGAACTCACCGAGATCGTCTCGGGAGCCTCCGCGGTTTAACCAGGTAAGAATTAGGTAGAGGATTCAAGATGGCAGCTGGAAAGATTGTCCAGATTATCGGCGCCGTAGTTGACGTCGAATTCCCTCAGGACGCGGTACCGCAAGTGTACAACGCCCTTGAGGTTAAGAATGGTGATGCTCGTCTGGTGCTGGAAGTTCAGCAGCAGCTGGGCGGCGGCGTGGTACGTACCATCGCCATGGGCTCTTCTGACGGCCTGAAGCGCGGTCTGGAAGTTGCTGACCTGAAAAAACCGATCCAGGTTCCGGTGGGTAAAGCCACCCTCGGCCGTATCATGAACGTGCTGGGCGAGCCGATCGACATGAAAGGCGACATCAAAGAAGAAGACGGCAGTGCAGTAGAGATCTCCTCTATTCACCGCGCGGCACCTTCTTATGAAGACCAGTCTAACTCGCAGGAACTGCTGGAAACCGGCATCAAGGTTATCGACCTGATGTGTCCGTTCGCCAAGGGCGGTAAAGTCGGCCTGTTCGGCGGCGCGGGCGTAGGTAAAACCGTAAACATGATGGAGCTGATCCGTAACATCGCGGCTGAGCACTCAGGTTATTCGGTATTTGCCGGCGTGGGCGAGCGTACTCGTGAGGGTAACGACTTCTATCATGAAATGACCGACTCCAACGTAATCGACAAAGTTGCGCTGGTGTATGGCCAGATGAACGAGCCGCCGGGCAACCGTCTGCGCGTTGCACTGACCGGTCTGACCATGGCGGAAAAATTCCGTGACGAAGGCCGCGACGTTCTGCTGTTCATCGACAACATCTATCGTTATACCCTGGCCGGTACGGAAGTTTCCGCACTGCTGGGCCGTATGCCGTCAGCGGTAGGCTATCAGCCGACCCTGGCTGAAGAGATGGGTGTGCTGCAGGAGCGTATTACCTCCACCAAGACCGGTTCAATCACCTCCGTACAGGCCGTTTACGTTCCTGCGGATGACCTGACTGACCCGTCTCCGGCGACCACCTTCGCCCACCTGGACTCAACCGTTACTCTGAGCCGTCAGATCGCGTCTCTGGGTATCTACCCGGCCGTTGACCCGCTGGACTCCACCAGCCGTCAGCTGGATCCGCTGGTTGTTGGCCAGGAGCACTACGACGTTGCGCGCGGCGTGCAGTCTCTGCTGCAGCGTTACCAGGAACTGAAAGACATCATCGCCATCCTCGGTATGGACGAGCTGTCTGAAGACGACAAACTGCTGGTGGCACGCGCGCGTAAGATTCAGCGCTTCCTGTCTCAGCCGTTCTTCGTAGCGGAAGTCTTCACCGGTTCTCCGGGTAAATACGTTACGCTGAAAGACACTATCCGTGGCTTTAAAGGCATTATGGACGGCGAGTTCGACCATCTGCCAGAGCAGGCTTTCTACATGGTCGGCGCTATCGAAGAAGCCGTGGAAAAAGCGAAGAAACTGTAATAACGGTTTCCCGGGAGGACAGAAATGGCTATGACTTATCACCTGGACGTCGTCAGCGCAGAGAAACAGCTGTTCTCTGGCCTGGTGCAGAAAATTCAGGTGTCAGGTAGCGAAGGTGAGCTGGGTATTTTCCCTGGCCACGCGCCGCTGCTGACTGCCATCAAGCCTGGAATGATCCGTATCGTGAAGCAGCACGGCGAAGAGGAGTTTATTTACCTCTCTGGCGGCGTGCTGGAAGTGCAGCCGGGCAGCACCACCGTTCTGGCCGATACCGCTATCCGCGGTACCGACCTGGACGAAGCGCGTGCGCTGGAAGCGAAACGCAAAGCAGAAGAGCATATGAACAGCAGCCACGGCGACGTGGACTACGCTCAGGCCTCTGCAGAGCTGGCGAAAGCCATTGCTAAACTGCGCGTGATCGAGCTGACCAAAAAAGCGATGTAATCAGGCTTTATGCGTCACGAAATGCCAGCCCTTCGGGCTGGCATTTTTTTTTGCCCGCGCGCCGATAGCAGAGCGCGCCTAATTTCGACCTGAGAAAAATGTAGTAATCTCAGGAGTAACCGTTTAACTTTCGCATGTCAAAAATTCTGTCAGGATGGTTATGTCTAACAGCGCAATGAGCGTGGTGATCCTTGCTGCCGGCAAGGGAACCCGTATGTATTCCGATCTGCCCAAAGTTCTGCATACGCTTGCAGGGAAGCCCATGGTTCAGCACGTGATCGACGCCGCCACTGGCCTCGGCGCGCAGCATATTCATCTGGTTTACGGCCACGGCGGTGACCGGCTGAAGGCCACGCTGACGGAGCCGTCGCTCAACTGGGTTTTGCAGGCGGAACAGCTGGGCACCGGACACGCGATGCAGCAGGCTGCCCCCGCATTTGCTGACGACGAAGATATCCTGATGCTCTACGGCGACGTGCCGCTTATCTCTCAGGAGACGCTGCGGCGTCTGCGCGATACCAAACCCCAGGGCGGCATCGGCCTGCTGACGGTGGTGCTGGATAACCCCAGCGGTTACGGACGCATCGTGCGTGAAAATGGTGCTATCGTCGGCATTATTGAACAGAAAGACGCCAGCCCGGAGCAGCTGAAAATCACGGAAATCAATACCGGCATTCTGGTCGCCAACGGGGGCGATCTGAAACGCTGGCTGGCGCAGCTCACCAATAACAACGCGCAGGGCGAATATTACATCACCGATATCATCGCGCTGGCGCACCAGGAAAGTCGCCAGATTAAGGCGGTGCATCCGGCGCGCGCCAGCGAAACCGATGGCGTCAACAACCGTTTGCAGCTGGCGACGCTGGAGCGGGTTTATCAGAGCGAACAGGCGGAGAAGCTGCTGCTGGCGGGCGTTATGCTGCGCGATCCGGCACGCTTCGACCTGCGCGGCGTGTTGAACCACGGCCGTGACGTCGAGATCGATATTAATGTCGTCATCGAAGGCGAAGTCACGCTGGGCGACCGCGTGAAAATCGGCGCAGGCTGCGTCATTAAAAACAGCGTGATTGGCGACGACTGCGAAATCAGCCCCTATACGGTGCTCGAGGATGCGAACCTCGCCGCCGACTGCACCGTTGGACCTTTCGCGCGTCTGCGTCCCGGCAGCGAGCTGGCGCAGGCCGCGCACGTCGGCAATTTCGTTGAAATGAAAAAGGCGACGCTGGGCAAAGGCTCCAAGGCTGGCCATCTGAGCTACCTCGGCGACGCGGAGATCGGCGCGAACGTCAATATCGGCGCGGGCACCATTACCTGCAACTACGACGGCGCCAACAAATCAAAAACCATTATCGGCGACAACGTCTTTGTCGGTTCCGATACCCAGCTGGTGGCACCGGTCAGCGTGGCGGCAGGCGCGACTATCGCGGCGGGCACCACCATTATGAAAGATGTCACCGAGGCATCGCTGGTTTACAACCGTAAAGAGCAGAACAGCAAAGCGCACTGGCAGCGTCCGGTGAAGAAGAAGTGATTTTTTAGCGGCCAGCCATATGCTGGCCGCAGCAGTAACACAATAATAATCCCCACTCTCTACAAGGCTCGGGGAGCCCGGCACAGCCGGTTATCAGGTCGTATGACAACGAAAGATGGTTTAAAGCCATCAGGTCAGGAATAACATTTATGTGTGGAATTGTAGGTGCAGTAGCGCAGCGCGATATCGCAGAGATCCTGCTGGAAGGTCTGCGTCGCCTGGAGTATCGCGGGTATGATTCGGCCGGTCTGGCCGTCGTTGATCGTCAGGGTCACGTAACGCGCCTGCGTCGCGTCGGCAAAGTGCAGATGCTGGCGGAGGCTGCAGAGCAGCAGCCGCTGATCGGCGGCACCGGCATCGCGCATACGCGCTGGGCAACGCATGGCGAGCCGTCGGAAGCTAACGCGCATCCGCATGTCTCTGAGCAGATTATCGTGGTGCACAACGGCATTATCGAAAACCATGAGCCGCTGCGTGAAGCGCTTATCGCGCGCGGTTATCGCTTCACGTCCGAGACCGACACGGAAGTGGTAGCGCATCTGGTGCACTGGGAGCAGAAACAGGGCGGAACGCTGCGCGAAGTGGTGCTGCGCGTTATCCCGCAGCTGCGCGGTGCCTATGGCATGGTGATCATGGACAGCCGCGATCCGTCGCTGCTGGTGGCCGCGCGTTCGGGCAGCCCGCTGGTGATTGGCCTCGGCGTCGGCGAAAACTTTATCGCCTCCGATCAGTTGGCGCTGTTGCCGGTGACGCGTCGCTTTATCTATCTGGAAGAGGGTGATATCGCCGAAGTGAGCCGCCGCGAGGTGACCATCGTCGATAGCGCTGGTAACCCGGTGAATCGCGCCGAGATCGAATCCAGCGTCCAGTACGACGCGGGTGATAAAGGCGTTTATCGCCACTATATGCAGAAAGAGATCTACGAACAGCCGATGGCGATTAAAAACACCTTAACCGGTCGTTTCAGCCATGGCGAAGTCGATCTCAGCGAGCTTGGGCCGCATGCCGAAACCCTGCTGAGTCAGGTCGAGCATATTCAGATCATCGCCTGCGGCACCTCCTACAATTCCGGTATGGTGGCGCGCTACTGGTTCGAGTCGCTGGCGAACATCCCTTGTGACGTCGAGATCGCCTCTGAATTCCGCTACCGCAAATCCGCTGTGCGGAAAAACAGCCTGCTGATTACCCTGTCGCAGTCTGGCGAAACCGCCGATACGCTGGCGGCGTTGCGCCTTAGCAAAGA
The DNA here is from genome assembly GCF_002431095.1 of Pantoea sp. UBA5923. Lineage (NCBI taxonomy): Bacteria > Pseudomonadati > Pseudomonadota > Gammaproteobacteria > Enterobacterales > Erwiniaceae > Pantoea > Pantoea sp. UBA5923. The sequence goes on from NZ_DJDN01000033.1 coordinate 32,238, forward strand.
GCTGGGCTACCTCGGTTCGCTGGCTATCTGCAACGTCGCGGGCTCTTCGCTGGTGCGTGAGTCGGACCTGGCGCTGATGACCAAAGCGGGCACTGAAATCGGCGTCGCATCGACCAAAGCCTTTACCACGCAGCTCACCGTATTGCTGATGCTGGTGGCGAAGCTGGGACGTCTGCGCGGCATGTCGGCTGAGGTCGAGCATGATATCGTTCACGGCCTGCAGGCACTGCCGAGCCGTATCGAACAGATGCTGGCGCAGGACAAGTGTATTGAACTGCTGGCGGAAGATTTCTCCGACAAGCATCACGCGCTGTTTCTGGGACGCGGCGATCAATATCCGATCGCTATGGAAGGCGCGCTCAAGCTGAAAGAGATCTCCTATATCCACGCGGAAGCCTACGCCGCTGGCGAGCTGAAGCATGGCCCGCTGGCGCTGATTGATGCCGATATGCCGGTTATCGTCGTGGCGCCGAATAACGAGCTGCTGGAAAAACTGAAGTCCAATATTGAAGAGGTGCGCGCGCGCGGCGGTCTGCTGTACGTGTTCGCCGATCAGGACGCCGGCTTCAGCGACAGCGACGGCATGAAGATTATCTCTCTGCCGCATGTGGAAGAGGTGATTGCGCCCATCTTCTACACCGTTCCGCTGCAGCTGCTCTCTTATCACGTCGCGCTGATCAAAGGCACCGACGTGGATCAGCCGCGAAACCTGGCGAAGTCAGTTACCGTCGAGTAAAAAGCGGGCCCGGAAACGGGCCCCTTTGCTTTTTGCGGCCTGTCATATAACTGTAATATTTCCTACATTTCACTGTCATCAAACTGTCCTATTTTCCCTCCTGCAGCAATCACTGACTCCAACTACAACGGCTTTGAGCCTGAGATTAACTCCCCTGGAGGGAACATGACACTGATGCGTAGCACCGTAGCCCGAATCCTTACCGCCACTCTCGCCGTAAGTACGGTTTCTGCCTTTGCAGCCACCGATCTGACGGGCGCGGGCGGTACTTTCCCGGCGCCGGTTTATGCCAAGTGGGCAGCAGAATATCAGCAAGCCACCGGTAGCAAAATCAACTACCAGGGCATTGGTTCATCCGGCGGCGTCAAGCAGATCATCGCTAAAACCGTGGATTTTGGCGCGTCAGATGCGCCGATGAAAGATGAAGACCTGCAGAAAAACGGCCTGTTTCAGTTCCCGACCGTTATTGGCGGCGTTGTGCTGGCTGTTAATATTCCGGGCGTGAAGTCGGGCGAACTGACCCTCGACGGTAAAACCGTCGGCGACATCTACCTGGGTAAAATCAAAAAGTGGAACGATTCGGCGATCACTAAGCTGAACCCGGGCGTGAAACTGCCAGATACCAATATCAACGTGGTTCGCCGCGCGGATGGTTCCGGCACCTCTTTCGTTTTCACCAGCTACCTGGCGAAAGTGAACGAAGAATGGAACAGCAAAATCGGCAAAGGCAACACCGTTAACTGGCCGGCTGGTCTGGGTGGCAAAGGCAACGACGGCGTCGCCGCGTTCGTTCAGCGTCTGCCTGGCTCTATCGGCTATGTGGAATACGCCTATGCCAAGCAGAACAACCTGACCTACACCAAACTGGTTGATGCCGACGGCAAGCCGGTCGCGCCAAGCGAAACCAGCTTCTCTAACGCAGCGAAAGGCGCAGACTGGAGCAAATCTTTTGCTCAGGATCTGACCTTCCAGAAAGGTAACGATGCGTGGCCGATCACTTCCACCACCTTCATCCTGGTTTATAAAGATCAGGCGAATGCCGAGAAAGGCAGCGAAGTGCTGAAATTCTTTGACTGGGCTTACAAAAACGGCAGCAAAACCGCGAACAGCCTGGACTACGCTACCCTGCCGGACAGCGTAACCCAGCAGATCCGCGCTGCATGGAAAGCCAACATCAAAGACAGTTCTGGCAAAGCGCTGTACCAGTAAGCGAACAACCCCGGCCGGACACGCGTCCGGCCAGATCTAAGGGCGGCCTTGTGCCGCCCTGACAACCTCTGAAGAATGAGACTTCTATGGCTGCAACGAAGCCGGCATTCAAAGCCCCCGGTAAGCAAGGTGACATGATTTTCGGCGCGCTGGTTAAGCTGGCGGCGCTGATTGTCCTGTTGCTGTTGGGCGGCATTATCGTCTCCCTGATTTTATCCTCCTGGCCAAGTATCCAGAAATTTGGTTTCTCCTTTCTGTGGAACAAAACCTGGGATGCGCCAAATGAAGACTTTGGCGCGCTGGTGCCGATTTACGGCACCCTCGTGACCTCGCTGATTGCGTTGATTATTGCTGTGCCGGTGAGCTTCGGCATCGCGCTGTTTCTGACGGAGCTGTCGCCTGGCTGGCTGCGGCGTCCGCTCGGCACCGCTATTGAACTGCTGGCGGCGATCCCCAGCATCGTTTACGGCATGTGGGGCCTGTTTATCTTCGCGCCGCTGTTCGCCGAATATTTTCAGACGCCGGTCGGTGAGGTAATGTCGAATATTCCGTTCGTCGGCGCGCTTTTTTCCGGCCCGGCCTTCGGCATCGGCATCCTGGCGGCGGGCGTTATTCTGGCGATCATGATTATTCCTTACATCGCCTCGGTGATGCGCGACGTGTTCGAGCAGACGCCGGTCATGATGAAAGAGTCCGCCTACGGTATTGGCTGCACCACTTGGGAAGTGATCTGGCGCATCGTGCTGCCGTTCACTAAAAACGGCGTGATCGGCGGCGTGATGCTGGGGCTGGGACGCGCCCTGGGTGAAACCATGGCGGTCACCTTTATTATCGGCAACACCTACCAGCTCGACAGCGCCTCGCTGTTTATGCCGGGCAACAGCATCACCTCTGCGCTGGCGAATGAGTTCGCCGAAGCGGAGTCGGGCGTGCATGTTGCCGCGCTGATGGAGCTGGGGCTGATCCTGTTTGTTATTACCTTTATCGTGCTGGCGATTTCCAAACTGATGATCCTGCGCCTCGCGAAAAGTGAAGGAGCGCGCTCATGACGACGATTGAACTGCAGGCACGCGCCGAACTGGACGCCTCGCGCCGTAAGATGCAGGCCTGGCGCAGCACCAAAAACAAGATTGCGCTGGCGCTGTCGCTGCTGACCATGGCCTTTGGCCTGTTCTGGCTGGTGTGGATCCTGTTCACTACCGTGACGCGCGGCGTTGACGGGCTGAGCTGGTCGCTGTTCACCGAATCGACGCCGCCGCCCAATACCGCCGGCGGCGGTCTGGCCAACGCCCTGGCGGGCAGCGGCCTGCTGATCCTCTGGTCGACGGTGATTGGCACGCCGCTGGGTATTCTGGCAGGCGTCTACCTGGCGGAATATGGGCGCAAGTCGGCGCTGGCGGAAGTGATCCGCTTTATTAACGATATTCTGCTCTCGGCGCCGTCGATCGTAGTCGGCCTGTTCGTTTACACCATCGTGGTGGCGCAGATGCACCACTTCTCCGGCTGGGCGGGCGTTATCGCGCTGGCGCTGCTGCAGATCCCGATTGTTATCCGCACCACCGAAAACATGCTGCGACTGGTGCCGGACAGCATGCGTGAAGCGGCATACGCGCTGGGCACGCCGAAATGGAAGATGATTTCCGCGATTACGCTGAAGGCATCGGTATCGGGCATCCTGACCGGCGTGCTGCTGGCGATTGCGCGTATCGCGGGCGAAACCGCGCCGCTGCTGTTTACCGCGTTGTCGAACCAGTTCTGGTCCACCGACATGATGCAGCCGCTGGCGAACCTGCCGGTGACCATCTTTAAGTTCGCGATGAGCCCCTTTGCCGAGTGGCAGAGCCTGGCCTGGGCGGGCGTGCTGATTATCACGCTCTGCGTGCTGCTGCTGAACATTCTGGCGCGCGTGGTCTTCACCAAGAGCAAACACGGATAACCTTCGGCGCTGCCTGGCGCGGCGCCGTTTAAGAGAGACGAGCAATGAGTATCGCGACTTCCAACAGCGGTAAAATTCAGGTGCGTAACCTGAACTTCTATTACGGCAAATTCCACGCGCTGAAGAACATCAACCTGGACATCGCCAAGAACCAGGTCACCGCGTTTATCGGTCCGTCTGGCTGCGGCAAATCGACCCTGCTGCGCACCTTTAACAAAATGTACTCGCTCTATCCTGAGCAGCGCGCCGAAGGTGACATTCTGCTGGATGGCGACAATATTCTGGCCTCCAGCCAGGATATCGCCCTGCTGCGCGCGCGCGTCGGCATGGTGTTCCAGAAACCAACGCCCTTCCCGATGTCGATTTATGACAATATCGCCTTTGGCGTACGCCTGTTTGAAAAGCTGTCGCGCGCCGATATGGACGAGCGCGTTCAGTGGGCGCTGAGCAAAGCCGCGCTCTGGAATGAAACCAAAGACAAGCTGCATCAGAGCGGTTACAGTCTCTCTGGCGGTCAGCAGCAGCGCCTGTGCATCGCGCGTGGCATTGCGATTCGCCCGGAAGTGCTGCTGCTGGACGAGCCCTGCTCGGCGCTCGACCCGATCTCTACCGGCCGTATTGAAGAGCTGATCACCGAGCTGAAGCAGGACTACACCGTGGTTATCGTGACGCATAATATGCAGCAGGCGGCACGCTGTTCTGACCACACTGCCTTTATGTATCTGGGCGAGTTAATTGAATTCAGCGATACGGACAGGCTGTTCACCAAACCGGCGCAGAAACAGACCGAAGATTATATTACCGGCCGCTACGGCTGATTTTCAGGAGATAACCATGGATAACCTTAATCTGAACAAGCATATCTCCGGTCAGTTCAATGCGGAGCTGGAACATATTCGCACGCAGGTGATGATCATGGGCGGCATGGTGGAGCAACAGCTTACCGACGCCATCACCGCGATGCACAATCTTGACGGCGAACTGGCGCAGCGCGTAATCGACGGCGACCAGAAGGTCAATATGATGGAAGTGGAGATTGATGAAGCCTGCGTGCGCATCATCGCCAAGCGCCAGCCCACCGCCAGCGATTTGCGTCTGGTCATGGCGATCATCAAAACCATCTCAGAGCTGGAGCGCATCGGCGACGTGGCGGAAAAAATCAGCCGCACCGCGCTGGAAAAATTCGGTCAGCAGCATATGCCGCTGCTGGTCAGCCTGGAGTCGCTGGGCCGTCATACCGTCGAGATGCTGCACGACGTGCTGGACGCCTTTGCGCGCATGGATCTTACCGAAGCGATTCAAATCTACCGTGAAGATAAAAAGGTAGATAAAGAGTACGAAGGCATTGTGCGTCAGCTGATGACCTACATGATGGAAGATCCGCGCACCATCCCGAGCGTATTGACCGCGCTGTTCTGCGCCCGCGCCATCGAGCGCATCGGCGACCGCTGTCAGAACATCTGCGAAATCATCTTCTATTTCGTTAAGGGACAGGATTTCCGCCACGTTGGCGGTGATAAGCTGGACGAGTTGCTCTCCGGCGACGACGGCTCCAACAAACCTTCCTGATTGCTCTCTGCTGTGCGCCGTCTGGCGCACAGCCTGCTCCTTTTCTGTCACACGCAACCGTTTCCTCTATATACTTGGCGCACTTTTTCTTCATTAAGGTGCTGACTCATGTCTCTTTCTGGCAATAAGCAGAGCGTGACGCCTGCGAAAGCGATGCTGGCCGCCGTCAGCGGTTACGCTATGGATGGCTTCGATCTATTGATTCTGGGATTTATGCTGCCGGCCATTAGCCTGTCGCTGGCGCTGGATCCGTCGCAGGCTGGCTCGCTGGTCACCTGGACGCTGATCGGCGCGGTAGTGGGCGGCATTCTGTTCGGCCAGCTCAGCGATCGTTTCGGCCGTATCCGGATTCTCACCGTCACCATCCTGATGTTCTCGCTTTTTACCGGCCTGTGCGCGGTGGCGCAGGGCTACTGGGATCTGCTGGCGTACCGTACGCTGGCGGGCATGGGGCTGGGCGGCGAGTTTGGCATCGGTATGGCGCTGATTGCGGAAGCCTGGCCCGCGGAAAAGCGCAACCGCGCCTCGGCGTGGGTCGGCATCGGCTGGCAGCTTGGCGTGCTGCTGGCGGCCTTTATTACCCCGCCGCTGCTTGGCGTGATCGGCTGGCGCGGCATGTTTCTGGTCGGCCTGCTGCCCGCGCTGCTCTCGTTTGTGCTGCGGCGCAGCATGGGCGAACCGGAAGCCTTTACCCGTCAGGTAAAGCAGACGCCTTCGCTCTCTTTCGTCGCGCGTCTGAAAATGCTGGTGCAGGATCGCGCCACGGCGAAAGCGAGCCTTGGCATCTTTATCCTGACCTCGGTGCAGAACTTCGGCTATTACGGGCTGATGATCTGGATGCCGAGCTATCTTTCCGCTAACTTCGGCTTCAGCCTGACGAAGTCGGGTTTATGGACGGCGGTCACCGTAGTTGGCATGACCTTCGGCATCTGGCTGTTTGGCGTGCTGGCGGACCGCTTCGCGCGCTGGAAAATTTTCCTGCTCTATCAGTTCGGCGCGGTGGCGATGGTGGTGATCTACGCGCAGCTGCGCGATCCCACCGTGATGTTGTTCACCGGTGCGCTAATGGGCATGTTCGTCAACGGTATGATTGGCGGCTACGGCGCGCTGATCTCCGACACCTTTCCACCGCAGGCGCGCGCCACGGCGCAGAATGTCTTATTCAACCTCGGACGCGGCGTCGGCGGTTTCGGCCCGCTGGTGATCGGGCTGCTGGCGGCGAAGATCTCCTTTGTCGCGGCGATTACGCTGCTGGCGCTAATTTACCTGCTGGATATCTTCGCGACGCTCTTTTTGCTGCCGAAAAAGCAGGGTAACGACGATTCGCTGGGCGCGATTGGTTGAATAAGGAAGCCAGCCGCGCAACCACCGTCAGTCCGTTAACTGCCAGCCGCGCGCCTGCCACAGCGCGGGCAGTTCTGACATCTCAGTAAAGCGCGTCACCAGAGGGTGATCGATGTCAGGATTATGCGCGTCTGCGCAGTAGTAAAACACCGGAATGCCTGCCGCAATGCCAGCGCGGGCGCCCGCTTCTGAATCATCGACCAGAATGCAGCGCTCGACAGGCACCTGCATCTGTTCGGCGGCGTGATACATCAGTCCGGGATCGGGCTTCCAGCGCGAGATATCGTAGCCGCTGAAGAGGCGCTGGTTAAACCAGGGCAGCATACCGGTCAGTCCCAGCGAGTGTTGCATCTTCTTTACCGTACCGTTAGAGACGACGCACATCGGTACGGTGATTTTCTCCACCAGCGCTTTTGCGCCGGGGATCGGCGTCAGGGATTCGTCGAACAGGCGCGCCACTTCGGCGCGGTAATCGGTTTCAAACGCCGCCTGCGGCAGCGAGACGTGATGTGTTTCGGCCACGTCGCGGATAATGTCGTAGAGCTGGACGCCTTTATATTTTTCGAACATCTCCTGCAGTGAGCAGCTAATTCCGTAGC
>NZ_DJDN01000033.1:39754-106865 GCF_002431095.1 Pantoea sp. UBA5923
ACGTAAGCCTGGGTACAGAGCAATTCGCTGTCTACCAGGGTGCCGTCGCAGTCAAAAAACACACACTCTACTGACATCTGTCGCTATCCTTCTGATTTCGGGAGAGCACACACTTTAACCTAATCGCCGCAGATTGCGATCCCGGAAACGGTTGCGAAAAATCATTGTATTGCCGCGGCAAAGCGGTCAGGATACGCGCCGAGTTCTTTTCATCAGGATCCTGGCATGAGTAAACAAGGCCTTTTGCAGCGCGTTTTCAGGCTGCAGGAACATGGCACTACGGTGCGCACCGAGATTATCGCCGGTGTTACCACTTTCCTGACGATGGTCTACATCGTCTTTGTAAATCCACAGATTCTTGGCGTGGCGGGCATGAATACCCAGGCGGTATTCGTCACTACCTGCCTGATCGCCGCCTTCGGCAGTATTCTGATGGGGCTGGTCGCCAACCTGCCGGTGGCGCTGGCACCGGCGATGGGCTTGAACGCCTTTTTCGCCTTTGTGGTGGTCGGCGCGATGGGCTACTCGTGGCAGGTCGGCATGGGCGCGATTTTCTGGGGCGCGCTGGGTCTGCTGATCCTGACGCTACTGCGCGTGCGCTACTGGATGATCGCCAATATCCCGCTGGGCCTGCGCGTCGGCATTACCGCGGGCATCGGCCTTTTCATCGCCATGATGGGGCTGAAAAACGCCGGTATTATCGTGGCGAATCCCGATACTATCGCCGCCGTGGGTAACCTGACCTCGCACAGCGTCCTGCTCGGCGCGCTCGGCTTCTTTATTATCGCGATTCTGGCGTCGCGCAATATCCATGCGGCGGTGCTGATCTCGATGGTGATTACCACGGCAATCGGCTGGGCGCTGGGCGATGTGAAATATGTCGGCCTCTTCTCTGCGCCGCCTGCAATCGGCAGCGTATTAGGGCTGGCGGACATTAAAGGCGCGTTCAATATCGGCATGGCGGGCGTGATTTTCTCCTTTATGCTGGTCAACCTGTTTGACTCTTCCGGCACCCTGATTGGCGTAACCGATAAAGCGGGCCTCACCGATGAGAAAGGCACGTTCCCGCGCATGAAGCAGGCGCTGTTCGTCGACAGCTTCAGTTCAGTAACCGGCGCACTGGCGGGTACCTCGTCAGTGACCGCTTACATCGAAAGTTCGTCCGGCGTGGCGACTGGCGGCCGCACCGGCCTGATGGCGGTGGTGACCGGCGTGCTTTTTCTGCTGGTGATGTTCCTCTCGCCGCTGGCGGCGATGGTGCCGGGCTATGCGGCCGCAGGCGCGCTGATTTATGTTGGCGTACTGATGACCGCCAGCCTGTCGCGCGTGCGCTGGGACGATTTAACTGAAGCGGTACCGGCTTTTGTGACTGCGGCGATGATGCCGTTCAGCTTTTCGATTACCGAAGGTATTGCGCTGGGCTTTATCGCCTACTGCGTGATGAAGCTGGGCACTGGTCGCTGGCGCGAAATCAGCCCCTGCGTGGTGGTTGTGGCGCTGCTGTTTGTGTTGAAGATCGCCTTTATCGACGCGCATTAACCCCCACGCCGGTTAATAAACCCTTCGCGGAACCTCTGCTCAGAGGTTCCGCGCCTTCTCAGGCGGTCTTCGCCTGCTTTACCCGCGGCGATGAGCGCAGGGTAAACAGAAAGTTGAACCAGCCGCGCTGGCGCAGCAGACAAAGACTCCACGGCAAAATCATCGCCGCCGCAAAGGCCAGCACAAACAGTAAATCCTGCAGCCAGAGCGAATCGGTATGCAGCTTAAAGAGTTTGCTGAACAGCTGGATCACCAGGTAATGCGACAGATAAAAGACGATAGAGTTAACGCCCACATAGTGCACGACACGTGAATTCAGCTTCAGGGAAATCCAGACAAACAGCGGCACTGAGAGCAGTGCCAGCGCCGCCAGCAGCGTGTGCGAGGGCGGCTGAGCCATCATCAGCGTCAGGCACTCAAACAGAATAACGCTTGCCAGCGACGCGAGCACCAGCAGGATATTTTCACTTCGCTTAGCAATATCAAACTGGTTACGCACGACCTGATCGCCCAGATAGAAGAAAATAAACAGATTAATGGATTTGTTGAGGTGCGTATTATCAAAGCTGGCAAACATGCCGTTGGCATCAAGCGGCGGCAGCAGGTAACCCGCCAGCAGACAGGCTGGAATAACTAGCCAAAAGGGCAGCTGGCGAACCACGATAATGGCGATAAAAAAGAAAAAGAGCGAATGTAAAAACCAGGTAATATCGCCGCCGCCGCTTAAATGCATCGCCAGCACATGCAGCGGCGACTGTGGATTATTAGCCATAGAGCTGAACAGAATTTTTAATCCGCCATAGATGGCCACCCACACCACAAAAGGATAAAGAATCGTCTGCGCTTTATTATGGATGAATGGTCCTAATCCCTTGCGCAATCCCGCATCGACAAAGAGTCCGGAGACAAAAAAGACCAGGCCGAGGAAAACAGGGATCAGCAAAGGATCCAGTATCTTAATCAGTGGTGAAAAATGCCCCACATTACCGTTTACCGCAATAACGCAGTGCAACAGAATAACAACAAGTACGCCAATACCCCTCAGATTATCAACCCACGCTATACGCTTCATATATTTTTCCCTGTCCAGATAACAGGCTTCCTCTCCGCAGCCTGTGCAGAGTGACGCCTTAATTATGCGTTGCTATGTAATTTAAGCGCTAAAATAACGCGCGTTTATAATTTTCCAGACTGGGCTTAATAATGACAAGTCAGAAATTAAGCTTAAAGCATAATAAAATCTTAACAACTTACAGATTAATAACTTACAAAGCGTCTGCGACGTCATTATCGGAATAATTTCAGAAAGGGCGTCAACGCGCTAAAGCGGTTTATATTTAGTCGGTTTCACCGCGCGCGTTGATAATATATTCAGTATTATTCTTAAGCTTTCGATCCACGCGTTTTAATAGCGCGTGGCACCGACGAAGTTCGGGCAGGTTAGTCCCAGGCCGCTTACGCGGCCTTTTTTACATCTCAGGATGGGCGCTGCGTTCCAGCGGCGAGCTGGTCAGACGCAGCGTGCGCGGCCCGATATTGGGTTTACTCATCTCTACGTCGCGCAGCGCGTGCCACTGTTGCGAGGCATCAATTTCCCATAAATGCAGACGCTGGGTCGCGGGCGACAGGGCGCATGACCATACCAGCGTCGGCTCCGCATCGCACACCGCCTGAATATCGGGGTAAATCGTCGAGCGGAGGCGACCAGCGGCAGGCTGCAACCGCAGCGAGGCCATATTGTCGCTGCCTTCGCCGGTCAGCTTGAGAATGCTCTGGCGCAGCGTCCAGATTTGCGTCACCGCTTCCATAAAGTCCTGCTGCGCATTAATCCAGGTGCGCTCGCCTGACGTAAGCGACTGCATCAGCTGCTCCTGCGTCTGTCGGCTGTGGGCGCGTACGATCTCCATATCCAGCCCGGCGCGTCCGCCTTCTTCAGCCAGCAGCACGCCGACCATATTTCCGGCATAGGCGATACTAAAATCGGGTAAATCACGATCTGCAAAGGCCGGGCGGCCATTGGACTGGGTAACGAGGGTAGGAAGAGTAGTAATGCCGTAAACGCGCATCATCAGCTGCGCCAGCATCAGACGGGCAATAAGAAAGCGACCGCGGTGTTTGTCAGGAAGCTGTCGCGCCTGATCAATCACATCCTGCGGCATGCGCATGGCGTCGGCCACAATGCCGCGATCGCCCATCCAACGTACAAAATGACCCGCCATCCGTCGCTCCGTGAAAATGGTCACTTAATCATCAGGGCGCATTGTAAGAATTTTCTGAGCACATTGCATCCGGCATGGAGCACAATGGCACCATATTCAGAATTGACTGATAACAGGCTGCGGGAAGAAGGAAGCCGCTACGCAAGGGCACAGCGGCTGATTGCCGTCAGGCAAGTTTACATGCCTGTTCAAAAGGCAGGCGCGGCAGGCGTGGATGCAGTTTTTCATGGTTGCCGTAACCGAGGTTAATCAACATATTTACCTGCCAGTTGCTGCCTGTGAAAAACGCCTCATTGATTTTCGATGGATCGAAGCCAGACATCGGACCGGCGTCCAGCCCGAGCGAACGTGCGGCCATTATCAGATAACCCGCCTGCAGGCTGCTGTTGCGAAAGGCGGTCTCTTTCACCAGCTCCGTATTGCCGGTAAACCAGCTGCGCGCATCGGCGTGCGGAAACAGCTGCGGTAGCTGCTCATAAAACGCCAGGTCATGGGCGACGATCACCGTCACCGGCGCGGTCATGGTCTTTTCCAGGTTGCCGGATGAGAGCGCCGGTTTCAGCTTCTCTTTGCCCTCCTGCGAGGTGACAAAGACAAAGCGGCCAGGCGAGCAGTTGGCCGAGGTCGGGCCAAGGGCGGTCAGCGTATAGAGCTGTTCCAACACGTCAGCGTCAATGGCTTTGTCCTGCCAGTAGCTGTAGGTGCGGGCTTCGTTAAACAGCTGGTCCAGTGCGGAATTGTCGAGCGGTGTGTGCATTTTACTCTCCTTTGTCGGGCGGAAACGGCCGCCTGAGGCTTGCCATATTGAAGGCGTATCCGGAAAAAACGATGGGTTTCTTACCGTTTATACTCCAACAGCGGTTCGCCGCCAAATGAGAAAGGCATAAATAAGCGGGGCGTAAATTCGTACTGTTTTTGGCGGGCGCTGCGCCGGACATTAGCTCATGTCCGGCGGCTGGTTGTGGAGGGAAGGCGTGTTTAAGCGCTTACTTACCGATACAGAAGCTGGAGAATATCCTGCCCAGCAAATCGTCGGAGGTAAACTCGCCGGTGATTTCGCTCAGGGCCTGCTGCGCCAGCCGTAGCTCTTCCGCCAGCAGCTCGCCCGCCCATGCGCCCAGCAGCTGCGCCTTGCCCTGCTGTAAGTGAGTAGCTGCTAACTCCAGCGCCTGAAGATGGCGGCGGCGCGCCAGGAAGCCGCCTTCCATATTGCCGGAAAAGCCCATCGACTGCTTCAGGTGGTCGCGCAGCGCGTCCACGCCCGCGCCGGTGCGCGCCGAGAGACGAATAAGTGAGTGATGATTTACTTCCGTCAGGCCCAGCGTTTCGCCGGTAACGTCCGCTTTGTTGCGCACAACGGTAATCGGCAACGCTGCAGGAAGGCGCGAAACAAAGTCGGGCCAGATCTGCGCCGCTTCCGTGGCGTCGGTGGTGGTGCCGTCGACCATAAACAGCACGCGATCCGCCTGCTCGATCTCCTGCCAGGCGCGCTCGATGCCGATACGCTCGACCTCATCGCTGGCTTCGCGCAGCCCGGCGGTATCAATGATATGCAGCGGCATGCCGTCGATATGAATATGCTCGCGCAGCACGTCGCGCGTGGTGCCGGCGATATCGGTGACGATCGCCGCTTCGCGCCCGGCCAGCGCATTGAGCAGGCTCGACTTGCCGGCGTTCGGACGACCAGCAATCACCACCTTCATGCCTTCGCGCAGCAGGCTTCCCTGCCGCGCCTCGGCGCGCACGCCATCAAGATCGGCAATCACCTCATCAAGCTGCGCTTCGATTTTGCCGTCGGAGAGAAAATCGATCTCTTCATCGGGGAAGTCGATGGCCGCTTCGACGTAGATGCGCAGATGAGTCAGCGCCTCGACCAGCTGGTTGATGCGGGTCGAGAAAGCGCCCTGCAGCGAGTTGACCGCCGAACGCGCCGCCTGCTCGGAGCTGGCGTCAATCAGGTCGGCGATAGCCTCGGCCTGCGCCAGATCGAGCTTGTCATTAAGAAAGGCGCGCTCAGAGAACTCGCCCGGCTGGGCGATGCGCACGCCGGGCAGCGCCACGATGCGTTTCAGCAGCAGGTCGAGGATCACCGGGCCGCCGTGTCCCTGCAGCTCCAGCACATCTTCGCCGGTAAAGGAGTTCGGGCCAGGGAACCACAGCGCGATGCCCTGATCCAGCACGCTGCCGTCGGCATCTTTGAACGGCAGATAGTCGGCGTAGCGCGCCTTCGGCAGTTTGCCGAGCACCTGCTGCGCCACCTCGGCGGCGCGCGCGCCGGAGATACGCAAAATACCGACGCCGCCGCGTCCGGGAGGCGTCGCCTGGGCGACGATAGTATCGCTGTGGCTCATGGGATTTTCTCTCGCTAAAAAATAAGGCGGTCTTAATGACCGCCTCAGGGTAAACCAGATTGTCAGACGGGCGTAAGCGCGTTACGCCTTCTTCTTGTCGCGGCTATGCAGGCCGCGTTTTTCCAGCCCGCGATAAATCAGCTGCTGCTGGAGAATGGTTACCAGGTTGCTGACGATGTAGTACAGCACCAGACCTGACGGGAACCACAGGAAGAACACGGTAAAGATAACCGGCATATAGGTCATGATCTTCTGCTGCATCGGATCGGTCACGGTGGTCGGTGACATCTTCTGAATGAAGAACATGGTGATGCCCATCAGAATCGGCAGGATGTAGTAGGGGTCCTGCGCCGACAGGTCATGGATCCAGAGCACAAACGGCGCATGGCGCAGTTCTACTGAACCAGAGAGCATGTAATAGAGCGCAAGGAAGATCGGCATCTGGATAACCAGCGGCAGACAGCCGCCCAGCGGATTAACCTTTTCCGCTTTATACAGCGCCATCATCTCCTGGCTCTGCTTCTGCTTGTCGTCGCCCAGGCGCTCACGCATCGCCTGAATTTTCGGCTGCAGCATGCGCATTTTCGCCATCGAGGTGTACTGCGCTTTGGTCAGCGGGTACATGATGCCGCGCACGATAAAGGTGATGACGATGATGGAGAAGCCCCAGTTGCCGATAAAGCTGTGCAGGAACTTCAGCAGCTTAAACAGCGGCTGAGAGATAAACCACAGCCAGCCGTAATCGACAGTCAGGTCGAGATGCGGCGCGACGGCAGCCATCTTGTCCTGAATTTCCGGACCGACCCACAGGGTTGCGCCCAGATCCTGCTGCTGGCCCGCAGCGACAGTAACAGGCGCGGATTTATAGCCGATCGCCGCAATGCCGTTGCCCAGGTTGCTGGTATAGAGCGCATTGTTGCCTGCGGTACGCGGTACCCATGCGGTAGCAAAATATTGCTGCAGCATCGCCACCCAGCCGTTGCTGGTGGTCGCGTTCAGGTTTTCGTTATCCGCGATGTTATCGAACTTATATTTTTCGTACTTCTCTTCGCTGGTGGAGTACGCCGCGCCGCGGAAGGTATGCAACGCAAAGTTGTTGCTGCCGGTATCGCGATGCTTAGGCAGATCGATGGTCTGCTTCAGCTGGCCGAACAGCGACACTTCCAGCGGCTGCTGAGTGGTGTTGTTAACGTGATAATCCACGTCCACCGCAAACTCACCGCGCTTGAAGACGAAGGTTTTCGTGTAGACCACGCCGTTTTCGGCGGTGTAGGTCATCGGCACGCGCAGCTCGGTCTGGCCATCGGCCATTTCAAAGTGATCCTGAGCGGCGGTGAACAGCGGACGCGCGCCGTTGTTCGGGTTATCCGGACCGTTGCGGCCAGTCAGCCCGCTCTGTGCCTGATAAACGAAGGACGGCGTGGTTTCCAGCAGCTGGAACGGCTCATCGGAACCCAGTTTAGCTGGGTAGGTCAGCAGCTGAGCTTGCTCGACATCGCCACCGCGGGTGTTGATATTCAATGACAGGACATCAGTCTTAACGGTGATCGTTTTGCCCTGGCCGCTGGCCGGTACGCCCTGGCTGGCGGCATCACCTGCTGCGCTGTTGGTGTTCTGCGTGGTCTGGGTCTGCTGCGGCTGCGGAGCGTGGTCCGTCTGCCAGGCTTGCCAGATCATGAAAGACACGAACAGAAAAGCGATGAGAAAAAGATTGCGTTGCGAATCCATCGTTAATGTTCTCTGGTATCAAAGGTTTTTTGGCGGCACAGGATCGTCACCACCCGGGTTCAAAGGGTGGCATTTTAATACGCGTTTGAATGTCAACCAACTGCCTTTTATCAGGCCAAACCTGCGTAACGCCTCAATTCCATAATGAGAGCAGGTTGGCTGAAACCGGCAGTGCGGTCCCAGCAAGGGGCTGATGCCGCGCTGATAGACGCGGATCAGGACGATCAGGAGCCGCGCGCCAGGCGACAGTGACGACGCCATAACTTCTCCAACGCTTCCGCCAACGTACGGTTGTCGAGATCGGCAATCCCCTTTTTCGCCACGACGACGAAATCCATCGCCGGCAATTCATGCTGACGCAGACGAAAGCTTTCACGGGTCAGACGTTTGATCCGGTTGCGTTCGTGCGCGCGCTTGACGTGCTTTTTGGCGACGGTAAGACCGATGCGGGGATGCCCCAGCGAATTAAGGCGGCCGAGTATGGTAATTTGCGGCGTGCCAGCCCGTTGTGGCTGCTGGAAGACGAAAGTGAAATGAGTGGGAGTTAACAAACGTAACTCCCTGGGAAATGCGAGCTTAACCACGAGGGTTAGCTTTTATTACTTAGAAACGGTCAGACGAGAACGGCCTTTAGCACGACGACGTGCCAGAACCTGACGACCATTTTTGGTTGCCATACGAGCACGGAAGCCGTGAGAACGGTTGCGCTTCAGTACGGACGGTTGAAAAGTGCGTTTCATGGCGATTTCTACCTAAACTTGAAAAATTTCACTGGGTGACGCGTTTTGTGGGCCAGTAAAACGACCGACGCCTCAATGTGTCTTTAATAAAGAGGCGGGATTGTAATAATTGTACAGTCCGGAGTCAATTTACTTCGCTGGTCGCGGTACCTGGAAACCCGGATACAGCCCGCTGAGTCCGGGCATTGGGCATAGCGCGACAACGCCGGGGGAAGAATTATACGGCCTCCGCTTTAAAGCGCAAGGATCCAGCGGGATCTTCTTACGATCGGGCAGCAGGCCGCTACGGTAAAAACGAGAGGCTGCCTGAAAAACCACTCTTTTTTTGTCCTGGCCCGCATCTTTTTTCGCCAGCAGGCGTAAACTGGTTTACCTGTCCACGGCCTGTGGATAAAAAGGATCAAAACTGTGTAGAAAGTGAAGATCTCTGACTCGCTTTGCGCTATGATCCGCCCTTCCGCTGACGATCCGGTCGCGATCCCAGGGACGGAAACCGCTGATAGCGGTCGCAGGCGCTTTCTACCGTCTGTGTCAAAAATGAACGTTTCTTTATTAGCGCCTACTATTTCTTATCGATTTTGTACAAGTGGAGTCCGCCGTGTCACTTACGCTCTGGCAACAGTGTCTTGCCCGTTTGCAGGATGAGCTTCCTGCCACCGAATTCAGCATGTGGATTCGACCGCTGCAGGCGGAGTTAAACGACAATACGCTGGCCTTGTATGCACCAAATCGGTTTGTGCTCGACTGGGTACGAGATAAATATATTAATAATATCAACGGGCTGCTGAATGAATTCTGCGGCGTGGACGTACCTTTGCTGCGTTTTGAAGTGGGAACGCGTGCTACACAGCAACAGCAGCCAGCGGCCATGAGCCAGCCGGCGATGGCGAGCGTCAGCGCGCCTGCGCCGGTCGAGAGCCGTCCCGCGCCTGCGCAGCTTCTGCGCCCAAGCTGGGACAACGTTCCGGCGCCTGCCGACGTAACTTACCGCTCCAATGTGAATAACCGCCATAACTTCGATAACTTCGTTGAGGGTAAATCTAACCAGCTGGCGCGCGCGGCGGCGCGACAGGTGGCGGACAATCCTGGCGGCGCCTACAACCCGCTTTTCCTTTATGGCGGCACAGGCCTGGGCAAAACGCACCTGCTGCACGCGGTCGGCAACGGCATTATCGCGCGCAAGCCAAATGCCAAAGTGGTCTATATGCACTCCGAGCGTTTTGTGCAGGACATGGTGAAAGCGTTACAAAACAACGCGATTGAAGAATTCAAACGCTACTACCGCTCCGTTGACGCGCTGCTGATCGATGATATTCAGTTCTTTGCCAATAAAGAGCGCTCGCAGGAGGAGTTTTTCCACACCTTCAACGCGCTGCTGGAAGGCAATCAGCAAATCATTCTGACGTCAGACCGTTATCCTAAAGAGATCAACGGTGTGGAAGATCGTCTCAAGTCGCGCTTCGGCTGGGGACTGACGGTCGCCATCGAGCCGCCGGAGCTGGAAACGCGCGTGGCTATCCTGATGAAAAAAGCGGATGAAAACGATATTCGTCTGCCGGGCGAAGTCGCCTTTTTTATCGCCAAGCGGCTGCGCTCCAACGTGCGCGAGCTGGAAGGGGCGCTGAACCGTGTGATCGCCAATGCGAACTTTACCGGTCGCGCCATCACCATCGATTTCGTGCGCGAAGCGCTGCGCGATCTGCTGGCGCTGCAGGAAAAGCTGGTCACCATCGACAATATCCAGAAGACGGTGGCCGAGTATTACAAAATTAAGGTCGCGGATCTGCTTTCCAAGCGCCGTTCGCGCTCGGTCGCGCGCCCACGCCAGATGGCGATGGCGATGGCGAAAGAGCTGACGAACCACAGTCTGCCGGAGATCGGCGACGCCTTCGGCGGCCGCGACCATACCACGGTGCTTCACGCCTGCCGTAAAATCGAGCAGCTGCGCGAAGAGAGCCACGACATAAAAGAAGATTTCTCTAATCTCATCCGAACATTATCCTCCTGACGCTATGAAATTTATTGTTGAACGTGAGCAGTTGCTAAAGCCGCTGCAGCAAGTCAGCGGCCCGTTAGGCGGTCGTCCGACGCTGCCGATCCTGGGAAATCTGCTGATGCAGGTCAACGACGGCACGCTGTTGCTGACCGGCACCGATCTGGAAATGGAAATGGTAGCGCGCGTGGCGCTGGCCCAGCCGCACGAGCCGGGCGCAACTACTGTGCCGGCGCGTAAATTCCTCGATATCTGTCGCGGACTGCCGGAGGGCGCGGAGATCAACGTGACGCTGGAAGGCGAACGTATGCTGGTGCGCTCCGGGCGCAGCCGCTTTTCGCTCTCGACCCTGCCAGCCAGCGACTTCCCTAATCTGGATGACTGGCAGAGCGAGGTGGAATTCACCCTGCCGCAGGCGACGCTGAAGCGCCTGATCGAAGCGACGCAGTTCTCTATGGCGCATCAGGATGTGCGCTATTACCTCAACGGCATGCTGTTTGAGACTGAAGGCGAGGAGCTGCGCACCGTAGCAACCGACGGCCACCGACTGGCGGTCTGCTCGATGCCGATTGGCCAGGCGCTGCCGAACCATTCGGTGATCGTGCCGCGTAAAGGCGTAATTGAGCTGGTGCGCCTGCTGGACGGCGGCGAAACGCCACTGCAGGTCCAGATTGGCAGCAGCAATATTCGCGCGCACGTCGGCGACTTTATCTTTACTTCGAAGCTGGTAGATGGCCGTTTCCCCGACTATCGCCGCGTTCTGCCGAAAAATCCGGACAAGTCGCTGGAAGCGGGCTGCGATATCCTTAAGCAGGCCTTTGCGCGCGCCGCCATTCTGTCGAATGAGAAGTTCCGCGGTGTTCGCCTCTATATCACCGAAAATCAGCTTAAGATCACCGCCAATAACCCTGAACAGGAAGAGGCGGAAGAGATGCTCGACGTAACCTACGGCGGCAGCGAGCTGGAGATCGGTTTTAACGTTAGCTATGTGCTGGACGTGCTGAACGCGCTGAAGTGCGAAAATGTGCGTCTGCTGCTGACGGATTCGGTGTCGAGCGTGCAGATTGAAGATGTGGCGAGCCCGGCTGCCGCCTACGTCGTCATGCCCATGCGGTTGTAGAATACCTGGCTTACTGACTACTTTGCGTCCCGGCAGTGCCTGCCATCCCCACGTACTTCAGTACGTTCCGGTGGCTGCGCTGGCGAGACGCAAAGTAACGGTGACGCCGACGACGGCCTGGTCAGGTCGATATCGGGCTAACTCGCTTCGCCGCTGACGCCCTGGATCGCGAAGACGCGACACCTCTTAATTGCCTTCACGCTGGACTGATTCATGGCTTTAACCCGCCTCCTTATCAAAGACTTTCGTAATATCGAACAGGCCGATCTGGCGCTGGCGCCGGGATTCAATTTCCTGGTCGGCGCGAACGGCAGCGGCAAAACCAGCGTGCTGGAGGCGATCTATACGCTGGGCCATGGCCGCGCGTTTCGCAGTTTGCAGGCTGGCCGCGTAATCCGTCACGATGAGGCCGCTTTTGTGCTGCATGGCCGAATTGAAAGCAGCGAGCGTGAAATCTCGGTGGGCCTGACGAAGAACCGCGCCGGCGACAGCAAGGTGCGCATTGACGGCAG
This sequence comes from Pantoea sp. UBA5923, assembly GCF_002431095.1. Taxonomy (NCBI): domain Bacteria; kingdom Pseudomonadati; phylum Pseudomonadota; class Gammaproteobacteria; order Enterobacterales; family Erwiniaceae; genus Pantoea; species Pantoea sp. UBA5923. Next base: position 51,957 of record NZ_DJDN01000033.1, read on the forward strand.
CGACGGGCATAAGGTTGCAGAGCTGGCGCAGTTGCTGCCGATGCAGTTAATTACGCCAGAGGGGTTTACTTTGCTCAACGGCGGCCCTAAATACCGTAGAGCCTATGTCGACTGGGGCTGTTTTCATAATACGCCCGGTTTCTTTAACGCCTGGAGCAATTTACGGCGGCTGCTCAAGCAGCGCAACGCCGCACTGCGCCAGGTCACGCGCTATAGCCAGATCCGCGCCTGGGACCAGGAGCTGGTGCCGTTAGCGGAACAGATCAGCCAGTGGCGCGCCGAATACAGCGAAGCTATCTCGGCGGAGATTGTCGCTACCTGCGGGCAGTTCTTGCCGGAGTTTGCGCTGAATTTCTCTTTCCAGCGCGGCTGGGATAAAGAGAGCGCCTACGGCGAGCTGCTGGAGCGCAATTTTGAGCGCGATCGCGCCCTGACCTATACCGCCAGCGGCCCGCATAAAGCGGATTTCCGCATTCGCGCCGACGGCACGCCGGTCGAAGATCTGCTGTCGCGCGGCCAGTTAAAATTATTGATGTGTGCATTGCGTCTGGCGCAGGGCGAGTTCCTGACGCGCCAGAGCGGACGCCGCTGTCTTTACCTGATTGATGACTTCGCTTCCGAGCTGGACGACAGCCGTCGGCGCCTGCTGGCGCAACGACTGAAAGCCACGCAGGCTCAGGTGTTTGTCAGCGCTATCGCCACCGATCATGTCATCGATATGAGTGACGAAAAGGGCAAGATGTTCCGCGTGGAACAGGGTAAAATAGCGGTTCAACCTGAAGATTAAATGAGCGAGAAACGTTGATGTCGAATTCTTATGACTCCTCAAGTATCAAAGTTCTGAAAGGGCTGGATGCGGTACGCAAACGTCCGGGTATGTATATCGGCGATACGGATGACGGCACCGGTCTGCACCACATGGTATTCGAGGTCGTGGATAACGCAATCGACGAAGCGCTCGCCGGTCACTGTAGTGATATCGTCGTGACCATTCATGCCGATAATTCCGTTTCCGTTCAGGATGATGGCCGTGGTATCCCCACCGGCATTCACGAAGAAGAGGGCGTTTCCGCTGCGGAAGTGATCATGACCGTCCTGCACGCAGGCGGCAAGTTCGACGACAACTCTTATAAAGTGTCGGGCGGTTTACACGGCGTGGGCGTCTCGGTAGTTAACGCCCTGTCGCAGAAGCTGGAGCTGACCATTCGCCGCGAAGGCAAAGTGCATCAGCAGACCTACGTGCATGGCGTGCCGCAGGCACCGCTGCATGTTACGGGCGAAACCGATCTGACCGGTACCCGCGTGCGTTTCTGGCCAAGCCATGACACCTTTACCAACGTTACCGATTTCGAGTACGAAATCCTGGCGAAGCGCCTGCGCGAGCTGTCGTTCCTCAACTCTGGCGTATCGATTCGTCTGGAAGACAAACGTGACGGCAAAGCCGATCACTTCCATTACGAAGGCGGCATCAAGGCGTTTGTTGAGTATCTGAATAAGAACAAAACCCCTATCCATCCGAATGTATTCTATTTCTCGACCGAGAAAGACGGCATTGGCGTGGAAGTGGCGCTGCAGTGGAATGATGGCTTCCAGGAGAACATCTACTGCTTCACCAACAACATTCCACAGCGCGACGGCGGTACGCACCTGGCTGGTTTCCGTGCGGCAATGACGCGTACGCTGAACGCCTATATGGATAAAGAAGGCTACAGCAAGAAAGCGAAAGTCAGCGCCACCGGCGATGACGCTCGTGAAGGTCTGGTTGCGGTCGTTTCGGTCAAAGTGCCGGATCCGAAGTTCTCCTCGCAGACCAAAGACAAGCTGGTCTCGTCCGAAGTGAAATCGGCGGTAGAACAGCAGATGAACGAGCTGCTGAGCGAATACCTGCTGGAAAACCCGAGCGACGCTAAAATCGTGGTCGGCAAGATCATCGATGCCGCGCGCGCCCGTGAAGCGGCCCGTCGCGCACGCGAAATGACGCGTCGTAAAGGCGCGCTCGATCTGGCTGGCCTGCCGGGCAAGCTGGCGGATTGCCAGGAGCGCGATCCAGCGCTTTCTGAAATTTACCTGGTGGAGGGTGACTCCGCAGGCGGTTCGGCGAAACAGGGGCGTAACCGTAAGAATCAGGCGATCCTGCCGCTGAAGGGTAAAATCCTTAACGTAGAGAAAGCGCGTTTCGACAAGATGCTCTCTTCGCAGGAAGTGGCGACGCTGATTACCGCGCTGGGCTGCGGCATCGGCCGTGACGAATATAACCCGGACAAGCTGCGCTACCACAGCATCATCATCATGACCGATGCGGACGTCGACGGCTCGCACATTCGTACGCTGCTGTTGACCTTCTTCTATCGTCAGATGCCGGAAATCATCGAGCGCGGCCACGTTTATATCGCGCAGCCGCCGCTCTATAAGGTGAAGAAAGGCAAGCAGGAGCAGTACATCAAAGATGATGAGGCGATGGATCAGTATCAGATCGCCATCGCGCTGGACGGCGCCACCCTGCACACCAACGCCAGCGCACCGGCGCTGGGCGGCGAGCCGCTGGAAAACCTGGTCGCAGAGTTCAACAGCACGCAGAAGATGATCAAGCGTATGGAGCGCCGTTATCCGGTCGCGCTGCTGCGCGCGCTGGTTTACCATCCGACGCTGGCTGACCTGAGCAATGAAGCAGAAGTTCAGACCTGGCTGGACGAGCTGGTGGCCTTCCTGGGCGAGCGTGAAACCCATGGCAGCAGCTATGTCGCCCAGGTACGCGCTAACCGCGAGCAGAATATCTTCGAACCGGTACTGCGCGTGCGCACACACGGCGTCGATACCGATTACACGCTGGACGCCGAGTTCATTCAGGGGCCGGAATATCGCAAAATCAACGCGCTGGGCGAAAAGCTGCGCGGCCTGATTGAAGAAGACGCCTACATCGAGCGCGGTGAACGCCGTCAGCCGGTCGACAGCTTTGAGCAGGCTATCGAATGGCTGGTGAAAGAGTCGCGTCGCGGTCTGTCGGTACAGCGTTATAAAGGTCTTGGCGAGATGAACGCCGAGCAGCTGTGGGAAACCACGATGGATCCAGACAGCCGTCGTATGCTGCGCGTTACCATCAAGGACGCCATCGCCGCCGATCAGCTCTTCACCACGCTGATGGGCGATGCGGTTGAGCCGCGCCGCGCCTTTATCGAAGAGAATGCGCTGAAAGCAGCAAATATCGATATCTAACGATCGACAGACGGCGGATAAAGCCAAAGCGCGGGTGACGGGAACCGAAGAGCAAAGCGTCCCGCGACAGGGATGTCGCGGGCCGAGCGAGCAAGGATGCCTTGAGCAACTTTGCGATCGGTTTCTGTCACCCACGTCGGCACCCTGTCTTCAGACCCTTCCTGACCGGAAGGGTTTTTTTATGCCTGAAGCATTACGAAAGTGGTCATTGTGAGCTGAATCGCGCTAGCATTTAAGCCAAACCCCGAATCAACGAGGAAGCTATGGCGATTAAACTGGTTGCAATTGATATGGACGGCACGCTGCTTAACCCGCAGCATGAGATCACCGCTGGCGTAAAATCAGCTATCGATCGCGCGCATAAAAAAGGCGTTGCCGTGGTGCTGGCGACCGGTCGTCCCTACGTAGGGATACAGCGCTACCTGATGGAACTGGGTCTGGCTGACGAGGGTCAGTACTGCATCAGCTACAACGGCGCGCTGGTGCAGCAGGCAAAAGATGGCGAATGCGTAGCGGAAATTACGCTGGGTTTTGACGACTACCTTTACATCGAACAGCTGTCACGCGAGCTGGGCGTACATTTCCAGGCGTTCGACAAATCCTTTCTCTATACGCCAAACAAAGATCTCAGCGAATACACCATTCATGAAGCGAGCCTGACCGGTATTCCGGTGCGCTATCGCTCGGTTGAGGAGATGGACCGCGCGACGCGCTTTCCCAAGCTGATGATGATCGATAAACCCGATCTGCTGGATGCCGCTATCCAGCGCCTGCCAGCTAAAGCCCAGCAGACTTACACCATCCTCAAGAGCGCGCCTTACTATCTGGAAATCCTCGATCGCCGGGTCAATAAAGGCCAGGGCGTTAAAATGCTGGCGGAAAAGCTCGGTCTGGCGCGCGATGAAGTTATGGCGATCGGCGATCAGGAGAACGACCTGGCGATGATTGAATACGCCGGAATGGGCGTCGCGATGGGCAATGCCATCGACTCTGTTAAGCAGATCGCGCAGTTCGTCACCAAAACCAATATGGAAGATGGCGTCGCGCACGCTATCGAAGAGCTGGTGCTGTAATCCCCTCACGGACGGCATTCCGCCGTCCGACCTCGCATTTTTCGCTTCCTGCTCAGGCCTGCGGGTCTGGATTGTCTGTTTTGTGATCTTCATTGTAGTACAACTTTGTTTTTGAGTACTACAATCAGCCTCACTCCATGTTGGCTCAGACGAGCCAGTCACTGAAGGTTGGTCGCACCACGTCGACGCGCTGACGCGGTCAAAATGCGCTACGCCGCTGCATTAAATATAAAACATATAAATCAAAAAGTTACTTACCGCTGTTATCCTACTCGACCTGAGGACCTCACGATGAACAACCATCTTCACCTCAGCACTATTAAGAAAATGAACCTGCGCATCATGCCTTTTATCATGGTGCTTTATCTGATCGCCTATATCGACCGCGCCAATATCTCGGTCGCCGCGCTGCAAATGAACGCCGATTTAGCGATGACCGCCGAAATGTATGGCATCGCTGCCGGTATTTTCTATGTCACTTACATCATCTTTGAGGTGCCGAGCAACGTGCTGATGACGCGCGTCGGCGCGCGCCGCTGGATCGCGCGCATCATGGTGAGCTGGGGCATTATCGCCGCCGGTATGAGCCTGGTGCAGACGCCGACGCAGCTCTACGTGATGCGCTTTTTGCTCGGCGCGGCGGAGGCTGGCTTTACGCCCGGCATCATTTTTTACCTGAGCTGCTGGTATCCGCGCAGCGACCGCGCTCGCGCGATGTCGCTGTTTTATATCGGCGCGGCGCTGGCGTCGGTCATCGGACTGCCGCTCTCCGGCAGCCTGCTTAATCTTCACGGTATGCTGGGCGTCGAAGGCTGGCGCTGGCTCTTTCTGCTGGAGGGCATCCCGGCGTTCGTGCTGGGTGTCGTCACCTGGTTTTATCTGGACGATGCGCCAGCCAATGCGCGCTGGCTGACCGCAGAGCAGCGCAGTTATCTGCAGCAGACGCTGGCGCGCGACGAACAGCATTCGGCGCTCAACGATCACGACTGGCGCGTGGCGTTGAAAAGCAGGCGCGTCTGGACGCTCAGCCTGTTGTGGCTGCTACAGGCTTTCGGCACTATCGGCATTACGCTGTTTTTGCCGCTGATCGTGAAAGCCGTGGCGGCGGATCGCAGCAACCTGACCGTGAGCCTGCTGTCGGCGGTGCCTTTCCTGTTCGCCTGCATTTTTATGTATCTTAACGGACGACACTCCGATCGCACCGGCGAAAGGGCGCGTCATCTCGGCCTGCCGCTGATGGCGTCGGGTCTGCTGCTGCTGGCGGCGCTGGCGGTGCCGCAACAGTGGATGGCCTACCTGCTGCTGGTACTGATGGTGGGTCTGAACTGGGCGATCACGCCGGTCTTCTGGGCGGTCACCACCGAAACGGTGTCCGGCGTGGCGGGCGCGGCGTCGGTAGCGCTGATTAACGCAGTGGCGAATATTGCCGGGCTGGGTTTTCCGCCGGTGATGGGTCGTATTAAAGACGCTACCAGCAGCTATAACGACGGTCTGCTGATTGTGGCGGGCGCGCTTATCCTCGGTGGCGTGCTGGGGCTGTTCGTCGGGCGTAAGCGGTCGATAGAGGGCGCCGCCGCGTCGCTGCCGCAGACAAAATCAAAGCTGCATCTTTAACGCTTTTGGCGTAGCGTGTGGGGCAACATTTTTAGTCAGGTTGCCCTATGCGCGAAAAACAGATCACCTTCAGCCCGCGACATCATCAGCTTACCAACAGCAACATCTGGACCGCCGACAGCCAGTGGCTGGCCTTCGACGTTCGTCCGTCAGGCGCCTCCTTTACCAGCGAGACCATTGAACGCGTCAATGTAGAAACCGGCGCGGTTGAGGTGCTCTATCGGGCAACCGACGGGGCGCATGTCGGCGTCGTGACCGTCAGCCCGGATCTGCCGCCGCGCTATCTCTGCATTCATGGCCCGGAACATCCTGACGAGACGTGGCATTACGATTTTCATCACCGGCGCGGCGTGATTGTGCAAAACGGCCGGGCGCAGAATCTCGACGCCTGCGATATCACGCCGCCCTTTACGCCCGGCGCGCTGCGCGGCGGCTCGCATGTGCATCTCTACAGCCCTGACGGCTCGCGCATCAGCTTTACCTACAACGATCATGTGATGCATGAAAAAGACCCGAAAGAGGATCTGCGCAACGTCGGCGTTGCGGTGCCGCTGCGCGCGGTCGCGCCGGTCAGGCAGCATCCCCGCGAATACAGCGGCAGCCACTTCAGCGTGTTGATCAGCCGCACTACCGCGACGCCGCGTCCGGGCAGCGACGAAATTAATCGCGCATATGAAGAGGGCTGGATCGGCGCGCGCGGCTACCAGAAGCCGGACGGCAGCTGGCAGCGCTGGGCTATCGCCTTTATCGGCGACACGCTCTCCGCCGCCGGTGAAAAACAGCCGGAGGTCTTTGTCGTCGATCTGCCGGAGGCGCTGGAAGATTACGCTATGCCGGGCGACGAACCGCTGGAGGGAACGGAGAGCCGCCTGCCGGCACCGCCCGCGGGCGTGCGGCAGCGTCGGGTGACCTTTACGCGCGGGCTGGCTCAACAGCCGCGCCACTGGCTGCGCAGCGCGCCTGACGGCAGCGCCATCGCCTTTTTAATGGCGGATGAGCAAGAGGTGATTCAGCTCTGGACGGTATCGCCCAATGGCGGCGCGCCGCGACAGGTGACGCGGCTGACGCACTCGGTGCAGTCAGCGTTTAGCTGGCATCCTCAGGGCAGCGCCGTCGCCTTTATCAGCGACAACCAGATCGTTCGCTGCGATATCAGCAGTGGCGCCTGCCAGCCGCTGACCGACCGCAGCGAACAGCCGCCGAGCGGCGACGCGGTCGTCTGGTCGCCGGACGGAGAAAAGATCGCCTTTATGCGTGAGGTTGACGGCTGGCGACAGCTCTTTACTGTGCTGGCCTGACCGCTGGAAAGGGCGCGGCCTGCGCCAGATTCTCCTGCGTGTGGTTTAGCTTTTCGCTCTGAAGGATACGCTCACGCGGGGAATCGATCGATTTGTCTTCGTCGCTGCGCGCATAATCCCAGGGCAGCAGCAGCGTATCCAGTACGGCGGAGAAGGGCAGATCGATCAGCGCCAGCGGCTTAAGCACCCAACTGCTGTGATCGTCGACCAGAATATTGGCGCTGGCGCGCGTGCCCGGATAGTAGCCCTGATTCGGGCCGGTATGTGACATCACGCTGGAGCACCCGGTAAGGGTAAAGGTGCAGCAGGCCAGCGCGCCTGCCAGAGGAAATGCTTTTAATAAATTCATCTTCATCGTCCCTTCAACTGTGGCGTTCGCCCCGGCTGAGTTAGCTTGTCCGTTAACATCCTCACTCTACGGCGAGGTGCGTTATGTCAGACGAAAGGTCCCCTGAGTGTATGCCACTTCAGCAGAATGGCGAAAAAAATTGCGATTCGCCTCTTGAAAGCGCACTGGGCATACCCATTTTTAAGCTACGGACGCACTCGCTGTCGCCGACAGGGACATCGGGGCGCCGCACAACCTGTCCATGGTGGAAGGTTGCCAAAACTTGCTGAATATCAGGAGTCATTCCATGCGTAATTTTGATCTTGCTCCGCTTTATCGCTCTGCTATCGGTTTTGACCGTTTGTTTAACCTGCTGGAGTCCAACCAGAACCAGAGCAATGGCGGTTATCCTCCGTACAACGTTGAACTGGTTAGCGAAAACCACTATCGCATTACCATTGCGGTGGCGGGCTTTGCCCAGAACGAACTGGATATTACCGCTCACGACAACGTACTGATCGTACGTGGCGCGCATCCTGAAGAGCAGACCGAGCGTAAATATCTCTATCAGGGTATCGCCGAACGTAACTTCGAGCGCAAATTCCAGCTGGCTGACCACATTGTGGTTCGCGACGCACGCCTGGAAAACGGCCTGTTGAGCATCGATCTGGAACGCATCGTCCCTGAAGAGGCGAAACCGCGCCGGATTGAAATTCTGAACTAATCAGAATCAACGAGAAAAAAACGCCGCTTCTGCGGCGTTTTTGTTTTTCATACTCTGTGTGACAAAAACCATGCACGCCATTACGGATGGGTGCGCATCGCCAGGCGCTGGCTTACCAGACCGCCAAAGACGTTGACCAGCAAGCCGAAGATAATCACCGCCGCGCCCAGCATCTGCTGCGCCGAAAGCCGTTCGTCCAGCACCAGCGCGGCGCTGAGGATACCCACTACCGGCACCAGCAGCGACAGCGGCGCTACGCGCCAGGTTTCATAGCGGCTAAGCAGGTTGCCCCAGATGGCGTAGCCGACGATGGTGGCGATAAAGGCGAGATAGATCAGCGCCAGTACGGTTTGCAGCGAGATGTGCGTCAGGCTGAAGAGAATGGCGCTTTCGCCTTCGAAGTACCATGAACAGGCGAAAAAGGGCAGCACCGGCACCAGCGCGCTCCAGACCACCAGCGACATCACCGGCACCTTGCGGTTGCGCAGAATGATCTTATTGGTGATATTACCCAGCCCCCACGACAGGGCCGCCGCCAGCGTCAGCATCATGGTCGTCAGCGTAATGCCCGCGGCCGACTGTCCCTCCATGCCCGCCGTCGCCAGCATAAACATCCCCAGCGTCGCGATCAGCACGCCTGCGATATGGTTCCAGCGCAGTTTTTCTGCCAGCAGCAGCGCGCCCAGCAAAAGCGTGAAAAACGCCTGCGCCTGCAGCACCAGCGAGGCGAGCCCGGCAGGCATGCCGAGCTTGATGGCAAGAAACAGAAAAGCGAACTGACCAAAGCTGATGGTCATACCGTAAACCACCAGCCAGCGCAGCGGAATAGCGGGGCGAGAAACAAAAAAGATCGCCGGAAACGCCACCAGGGTAAAGCGCAAACCCGCCAGCAAAAAAGGCGGCATGCCTTGTAAGCCGAGCTTGATCACCACAAAATTGACGCCCCACGCCACCACGACACAGAGCGCCAGCAACATATCTTTGGCTGACATAACCTTTCCTCTGCCGTCAGGCGCTAACCGCTACCGGCGTGGCGATATCGGCATAGCAGGCGTCGCCCACAATACGGTGATAGTCGTCTGCATTAAGGGCGATCGATTTTTCCAGCGCGCCGGCGTTAAACCACAACGTGCCGACGTCGCGCAGACGCGTATCGACGCGCAGCGCCAGCCGGTCATCAAAACTAAACGGCGGCACCGCGCCCATTACGCATTCGGTCAGCGACTGCGCCATCTCAGGCGCAGCGAAGCTCGACTTTTTACCGCCGATGGCGCGCGCCGCGCTTTTGAAATTGATTTTGCAGTCGCCCGGCACGATCGCCAGCAGGAAGCGCGATCCGCCCCCTTCCGGCATTGCGACTTCCAGCACCATCGCCTTCGCCGCCTGGTTAAGCGCATTGCCGCGCAGCGCGCTGATGGTGTCGGTCTGGCCGATCGCCTCATGCTCCACTACGCGATAATCCGCCTTATGCCGATCCAGCAGTTCGGTAATTTTTGAAAAGGTCGTCATCTGTTCTCCTCGTTTTGCAAGGCTGCGCGTCGGGCGTCAGCTCCACGCAATCGCGTGTTTCATTTTTTTATCGGTCAGGCCAAAAAAGAAGCCCATGGTTATGCGGGTATCGCCCTCGACGCGATCGATCTCATGGTAAAAGGCGGGATTAAACAGGTAGATATCACCGCTGCGCGGCGAGAATTCGCAGGTTTCGCTCTGCGCCACCACGCCGCTCTGGTAGCCCAGCTCGCCTGGCGTTTTGAAACGCTCATCTTCAGGCGCCCACTTTTTATTGAAAATGCGCAGCTCGCCGCCCGCGTTGCACTCCTGCAGGCAGACCACGCAGCTGAGCTGGTGCAGGATCTGCGTCACCGCCAGACCGGTATCGGCAGCGTCGCGCACGATATTGTCGTTGTGCAGCGGATTGGCGACGCCGTTGGCGTGGAAGCGCACAATCGATCCGGCGTAGTCGCCCAGCTCCGGCTCCTTGGCGGTTTTCAGGCTTTCCAGCTTCAGCGCGTGGCGCACCCACTCATAGATTTGCAGGCGCAGCGCGGCGAGAGAGGGCGGCAGCGCAGGCTCGATGTCGCGCCATTCAGTAAAATAGTTTTCCGGTGCGGCCGTATGTTTCGCCAGATAAGGGCCAAGCGTAGTCAACGCGCCGTTGGGATAGTGTGAAACGCGGATCTTCTCGCGGCAGCGCTGCAAATCTGTTACCACCTCCCGACGATCCTCATCGGTCAGGAAATTGCGTAGCACCAGCAGCGGCACGCGCGCCGTGACAATATCGTCCAGCCAGGTTCGCTCCACATACATGCTGGGATTGATGACGCGTATCTGATTAAAAATGGCCATGATGTTTACTCCCCCAAAGGAATTTCGCGTAGTTCATGGTTAGCCATGCGTCGCCAGCTGGCGGCGTCGCCCAGAGTTGGAACAGGTTCAGATGAAATATAGGTGCAGCGCTCATGCTGCAGTGTGTGCAGCGTAAAATAGTGCGGATAGGGTGTATCCTCCGGATGCCACTGCCACGCCCATGCGCGTTCACGCGTGACGAAAATCGCATTGCCCGCGCTGCCGCCCGGCTCGACCTGCGCCAGCTTGTCGCGCAGGTAGTCGCGCGTGAAGTCGGCGGGGGTAATGCGGTCCACCAGATATTCCAGATATTCCGCGGAGTCGAAGCGGGACGCCGCCATGCCGAGGCGAGCGTAAACCTTAGGCATAAAGCCGTTATGCATCATGTACCAGCGCGTGCCTGCGCTGTCGCGCAGCAGCGGATGGGAAAACTCCAGCCCCTGATTTGTACTCAGCGTGGCGTGGCGCACATGCACCGCCAGAAAACGCCCCCTGATACGATCGACATCAATATCGGGCAGCGCGTCGGCAAAAGGGCCGCTGCCGCGCAGCGTACGGATCTCGCCCTCTTCCAGCCATAAACATCCCCAGCCGTTAGGGTGCTCTTTAATTGGGCCGTCATGACAGGCGGTTTCTCCGCAGCTCATGGCGCGTGCCGCATCCAGTACCTGCGCCGCGTTGAATTCGCCCTGCGCCAGAATCATTCTGCACACAATAAATTTCCTTCTGAGAGTAAAGATGTCGCGCTGACCAGGTTGTTAAAGACGGCAAGAATATCGTCGCGACCCTCGGCAGCCAGGCGCAGCGTGCCGAGAATGCCCGCATGGCGCGTTAAATCGGCATAGAGCGACGAGCGCCGCGAGACCTGCAGGCCGGGAAAGGTCAGCGGCGGCAGCAGCGCGCCCTGCTGATGTTCCGCAATCCAGCTTTCCGCCTGACGGAGCTGGGCAGGCTGGCGCAGGCGCAGCTGGCCAACGGCGCGCGGCGGCGCGGTGAAGCGCAGCGCGGGCATCTCGCCGCCTGCTTCAAGCCGAAACGCGATCTCTACCCAGTTGATGCCGGTCGCTTCTTCCACCAGATTCACAACGCCCATGCCGGAAAGGCGAAAACCCATTTCAAGAAAATGCGGCACGCCATCCACTACGATGAAATCGATATGAAAGGCGCCGAGTCGATAGTTAAAGGTTTCACAGCAGAGCGTCATCAGGCTGGCGAACGCCGGCGGCAGCGGCTCGGCGGCGACGGCGACGTGGCCGGATTCGTAAAAACTGATCCCGCCCTGCGCGTCGCGATGCTGCTCAATCACTTTCTGGCAGCAGGTCAGCGCGTGCGGCTGCCCCTCATGCACCACGCCCTGCAGCGAATATTCATCGCCGTCCAGCCAGCTCTCGACGATAAACCCGCTAAAGCTGCGGCCGCCGTAGTTCATCGTCTCTTCCAGATTCTGCACGATGCCAGCAAGCCGCTCAGGCGACTCCACCAGCCAGATCCCCAGCCCGCCGCCGCTGTCCACCGGCTTGATAACGCAGGGATAGATCAGGGCCTGGTGGGCGTCGAGAATACTGAGCGGCGAGGCGAAAAAACGAAACTCCGGCTGGGGAAAGCGCGGCCAGGCTTTTTTCAGCGCCATCCGCTGGGCATATTTATCCAGCGGGATAAAGGTGCGCGGCGCATCAGGCCCGGCCAGAATTTCCCGCACCCGACCGGCGCTGGCGTTATAAGCCTCAAACCCGGCCAGCACCACGCGCGGATGCTCCATCAGACCGGCGTGCAGACAGGCCTGCAACACCTCCCAGGCATTTTCCGGCCGATCGAGGCGAAGGATTAGATCAAACGGCAGCGTCAGGCTGAGCGACTGGTAGTCGATAAAGTCGCTCATCTCCGCCAGTACGGTAAAGTAGCCGTCGCGCTTCGCCACTTCGCAGTAGGGATTCTGGCCGTCGCGCGTGGCGCCTATTTGCAGGAAGACCTTTCTCATCGCTTCGCCTTACCGGGATCAGCGCCCGGAAATCACTTCGGTCACGGTATCCTGCAGGACGCCGTGGTTAACCTGAATTACCGCCTTGTGCGGGTCGAAACGCAGAACGCGCGACAGCGGATCGGCGCTTTTGCCCTCCAGCAGCGAACTCACCTGGCTGCTGCGCCAGCAGTGGCGCATCTGGGTGAGATCCAGGCCAGAGAGCTGGCTTAGCTGCTGCGCCAGCGCCGCGTCGTCGCGCTCGCCGGAGAGCAGCTGGCGAATCGCCGCTTCATCCAGCGCGATCTGCTGCTGCGTCAGCCAGCTGCGCAGCTGGTTGCCCTGGGCGATAAAGGGGGAGTAGATCATGCAAATCAGCTGGGTCTCATCGAGGCCGAACGCCTCAGCGGCGAAGCGCGCCGCGCGCTGGCGCTGCTGTTCGATAGCCTCGTCGTCCTGATAGCGCGCCGCCATCTCGGCGATCAGCGGCTGCGGAAAATCTTTCTGCACCATCAGCCCCAGCGCAAAGCGCACATATTCGCGGATGCCTTCAGCGTAGCTGCGCTGCAGCAGCGTTTCTGCGCGCAGGCCGCGAATATGCGCCATCAGCGTCGGGTTGCCGCAGTCCGATTCGGAAAAGCTGAACATCAGCGCGTCGAAGCGGAAGCGCATAAAGTCATTGAGCAACGCCCAGTGCGCGCCAGCTTCGTAAGCGGTGTCCTGATAGATATTGAAGAACAGCGGGTTGCGCGTCAGCTGATGCATGATGCGGCGCGCGGGCGTAACGCCCTCTTCGCCGTGAATGGCGGCCGAGTAGCGATCTGCCACGCCGTCGAGCGTCTGCAGAAAGCCGCGAAATCCCTGATCTTTTTCCGCCGTCGGCGCGTTAAACAAGCGAGAAAGGTGGCGCGCCCAGGCGACATAGGCGGTCTGCTCCTGCGGCGAGTCGCCGGTGATAATCATATCCACGCCGCCGTTATAGTGCGCCGCCAGGCCGAACGAGTTCACCATGCTGAGGTTGCAGGCGTTGCAGAAGGTCGAGCGCGCGTCGGCGCGAAAGCGGTGGCCGTTCATCAGCACATCGCTGCGGTTTTGCTGGCGCACCGACTCAGGCAGGGGAAGATGACGTTCAAAAGGGCGGATCTGCTGGCCGTCGACGATCAGGCTCTCTACGAAGGCGTCATGGTGAATAGCCAGCGCGTGGTAAACGCGGTCGATATTCTCCATCACGCTGTCGCTCATGGCGGCGTGGCGGTTAGTGCTGATGCGCAGGCGGAAGGTGTCGCCGCGCTGCTGCCAGATTAACCCCTGAATATAACGCACATAGGCCACCATATAGCTGCTGTCTTTACCGCCGCCGTAGGCGAGCAGAATGCGGTTGCGCGAGAGATGCTCGCTATCAGGCAGCGCGGCAAGCAGGCGATGAGAGCACCGTTTAGCGGAATCGATGATTGCGGGCGTCAGATAGCCTTCAATTTCTCTCATCATGGTGGACAGATTATTCATTTCTCGCGTTTTCCTTTGGCTGATAAACTCGGTTAACTGCATGTAACCCGGTGATTTCATGTAAAACAGGCCATTAAGCGGTGTAGCAATGAATGCCTGAACTGAGACGGTCGTCAGGGAACCTGGCGCAGAGAACGGAACGGTTTTGCGTCATAAATAATTAAGAGATGCAGCCTAAAGTACTTTGAATGTACTCTCTTGAATACGCACAGATCAGTACGATATGGGGTGGAACAGATGCCCGGTGAAACGGACGAGCAGGAGAGTCAGAGCAGTCGTTACCGCCAGATAGCCGAGCAGATCAAGCAGGCTATTCGCAGCGGCTCGCTGCTGCCCGACAGCCGGTTGCCCTCGGTGCGCACCCTGGCTACGCAGTACAGCGTCAGCCTGACGACCGCGCTAAAAACGTTACGCACGCTGGAGGATGAGCGCTTTGCGGTGGCGAAGCCGAAGTCGGGCTTTTTCGTCGCGGCGCGCCTGACGCATAAAGAGGCGCAGCCAACGCAGTTAGCGCAGCCGCGCCTGGTCGCGCCGCTGGATGAGCAGACGGAGATGCATCTGGCGATCCTCGGCTCGGAGTGCCGCGTCCGTCTCGATCTGGCAAACGGCGACAGCTCGCTCTATCCGGTAAAAAAAATCGGGCTGCTGATGCGCCAGATGGGATACAGCAAACCGGCGCTGCTGGGCACCACGGTTAAAGGCACTGGCTACCTGCCGCTGAAGCATGAGATCGCGCGCCGCGCGGTGGAGTACGGCTGTAATATCAGCGCTGACGATATTCTGATCACCAACGGCTGCATTGAGGCGGTATCGCTGTCGCTGCGGGCTACGCTCAAGCCTGGCGACGTAGTGGCGGTGGAATCGCCCTGCTACTTCGTGCTGCTACAGATGCTGCATAATCTCAACCTGCGCGTCATCGAAGTAGAGGCCGGGCCAGAAGGTTATGTCGACGTCGAAAAGCTTACCGCGCTGTTTCGTCGTAAAGCGGTGCAGGCATTTCTCACCATCAGCAACGTCAACAATCCGCTCGGCAAATCGATTCCCAACGAGCAGAAAGCCTATATAGCCCGTCAGGCCGATGAGAATGACGTGGTTATCGTTGAAGATGATATTTTCGGCGACACCGCCTTCGGCGAACGGCGGCCCTTTCCGATGCGCGCGTTTAGCCCCAACGCCATCCTGTGCAGCGGCTTTTCTAAAACCATCGCGCCCGGCATCCGCATCGGCTGGGTGCACAGCGTCAACTACATGCGCAAAATCGCTTCGCTGAAATATACCTCGACCATGGGCACCTCGACGCTGTCGCAGGCGGCGATTGCCGAACTGCTGCGCAGCGGCGGCTATGACGCCCATCTGCGCAAGCTGCGGCGCGAGCTGGCCGGGCAAATCCAGAAGATGCGGCAGTCGCTGCTGAGCGAATTCCCTGCGGGCACGCGCGTCTCAGAACCAGAAGGGGGCTATGTGTTGTGGGTAGAGATGCCGCATCGGGCGCTGAACGTGCGCGCGCTGTTTCTCAAGGCGCGTAACGCTGGCATTGGCATTGCGCCAGGCCATATTTTCGCTACCGATCACCGCTACGACCACTGCTTCCGGCTTAACGCCGGGTTTGGCTGGAATAAAGAGGTCGAGCAGGCGATCCGCCAGCTGGCGCAGTGGTGTCGGGAGTCGCTGGTGGAAAAGGAAGAGGAGTAAGCTCCGGTCAGGCCGGAGCTTATTCAGGGCAGCCGATTACAGCTGCTCCGCAAACGCCTTTTCTACCTCTTCCGCCAGAATCTGCACCGCGCGCTCGATGTTCTCGGCGTCCGGCACATAGTTCATGCGCATGCACTGGTGCGTGTGCGGCCACGCCTGCTCCAGGCCGGGGAAGAAAAAGTGGCCCGGCACCATTAATACGCCGCGCGCCTTCAGCCGCTGGTAGAGCGCCTCGGTGCTGATCGGCAGATCGCGGAACCAGAGCCAGAGAAAAATCGCGCCTTCCGGTTTATGGATCAGGCAGCGTTCTTCCGACAGATAGCGGCGAAGAATCGCGATCGTCTGCGTCACTTTCGCCTGATAGAAGGGTTTAATCACCTCTTCCGACAGCCGCAGCAGGTCGCCGCGCTGGATCATCTCGGCGGCGATAGCGGGGCCGATGCTGCCGGGCGCCAGGCTGATAATGCCGTTCATATTGCTGATGGCGCTGATAGTCTTTTCGTCAGCGACGATAATGCCGCAGCGCGCGCCGGGCAGACCGAGCTTCGACAGGCTCATGCAGAGAATAATATTGGGATTCCACAGCGGGCGCGCTTCGCTGAAGATAATACCGGGGAAAGGCACGCCGTAGGCGTTGTCGATCAGCAGCGGCACATCATGCTGCTGCGCCAGCGCGTCAAGCTGCATCAGCTCGTCGTCGGTCACCACGTTGCCGGTCGGATTGGTGGGGCGCGACACGCAGATCAGGCCGATGTCGTCATGCATCGGCAGATGTTCAAAATCGACGTGATATTTAAACTGTCCTTCCGGCAGCAGCTCAATATTGGGTTTCGCGGAAACGAACAACCCTTCATCCAGGCCGGCATCGGCGTAACCCAGATATTCAGGCGCCAGCGGAAAGAGCACGCGCTTTTTGCTGCCGTCGGCGCGGCGACCGGCGAACAGATTAAACAGATAGAAAAAGGCGCTCTGGCTGCCGTTGGTCAGGGCGATATTCTGCGCGGTTACCGGCCAGCCTAGTTCGCTGCTGAGCAGCGTCGCCAGCGCATTCAGCAGCGTGGCTTTGCCGCGCGGGCCGTCATAGTTGCAGAGCGCTTCGCTCAGCTTGCCCTCGTCATGCATCTGCTGCAGCAGCTGCTGAAAATAGGCGTTCATCGCCGGGATCTGCGCCGGATTGCCACCGCCGAGCATAATGGTGCCGGGCGTGCGCAGGCCTGCGCCCATATCTTCCATCAGACGTGAGATGCCGGTGTGCTGGGTAAACTTGTCGCCGAACTGAGAAAAAGCCATATAGAAGTTAAAAACGTGTGACGAATGGGAAAACAACGATAACGCCCGCCAGCGGCGGGCGCAATGGAAAGGGCGGATTACTTAAGCACGTCAGGATTGACGCAGTTCTTTTCCACCTTGCCGGTCAGCGCGGCAATCAGGTTATCTACCGCATCCTGCGCCATACCGTAGCGCGTTTCATGGGTGGCGGAGCCGATGTGCGGCAGCGTTACCACGTTAGGCAGAGAGAAGAGCGGTGATGAGGTCAACGGCTCTTTCTCGAATACGTCCAGACCCGCCGCGTGGATCGTGCCCTCTTTCAGCGCGGCGATCAGCGCCTCTTCGTCCACCACCGGCCCGCGTCCGGCGTTGATCAGGATGGCGCTCGGCTTCATCAGCTTAAGCTGCGCCGCGCTGATCATATGGTGCGTCTGCTCGGTCAGCGGCAGGCTGATGCAGACAAAATCGCTCTCTTTCAGCAGCGTCTCCAGATCGTAGCGCTGCGCGCTGAAGCGAGACTGCGCCTCTTCATGTTCGCGACGCGCGTTATAAAGCACTTTCATGCCGAAGCCAAAGTGCGCGCGCTGCGCCAGCGCCATACCGATGCGGCCCATGCCGAGAATGCCGAGGGTTTTATGATGCACGTCGACGCCGAATCTGTCCGGCCCGATGCTTTTGTCCCACTGGCCCGCTTTTACCCACGCGTCCAGTTCGGTCACGCGGCGTGCGCTGCTCAGCACCAGCGCCATCATGGTGTCAGCTACCGTTTCGGTCAGCACCGTCGGCGTATGCATCAGCAGCACATGGCGTTGATTGAGCGCGTCAACGTCGAAGTTGTCATAACCCACCGATACGGTTGAGCAGGCGCGCAGCTTCGGCATTTTCGCCAGCAGTTCGCCGTCAACCTTGCCGCCAGAGCCGATCAGCCCTTCGGCCTGCGCCAGCGCGTCAGCGTGCTGCTGCTGGCTCTCTGGCGACAGATCGCGGATTTCGGTTACGCTGAAGTGGGCATCGAGCCGGTCGCGCAGGTCGTCCGGCAGGCTTTTATACAGAATCACGGATGGTTTCATCGTTCGCTCCCTGTAAAACGTGTGACGGGCGACACACAGGTCGCCCGGAGAAGAGGGTCAGCGCTTACGCTTTCAGGCGTGTTTCGCACCGTGCAGCGGCGGCGTTTTGTTTTCGGCCGGCTTGACGATCAACGTCAGCCACACCGATACCAGCAGCGCCGCGCCCATAAAGATATAGGAGGCCGCCGGACTGCCCGTCGCTCCATTAAGATAGCCGACAATCCAGGAACCGACGAACGACCCCAGCGCACCCATGCTGTTGATCAACGCCATCGCGCCGCCGGAGACGTTGCGCGGCAGCATTTCCGGGATGATGGCGAAAAAAGGTCCGTAAGGGGCATACATGGCGCCGCCTGCAATCACCAGCAGCGTGTAGGAGAGCCAGAAATTGCCGCTGCCCACCAGGTATGATCCCAGGAAGGCGAGCGCGCCGATCAGCAGCAGCGGCCAGACGAAGAGCTTGCGGTTCTGCATTTTGTCCGACGCCCAGGAAACCACGATCATCGCAATGGTCGCCGCCAGATAAGGTACGGCTGACAGCCAGCCCGCTTCCACCATGCCCATCTGCGTGCCGTTACGCAGAATTGACGGCAGCCACAGCACGAAGCCGTAGACGCCGATGCTCCAGGCGAAATATTGCATGCAGAGCAGAATAACGTTGCGGTTGCGGAAGGCCTCGCCGTAGTTGCGTACCGCCTTGATATTCTCCTGCTCTTTTTTCAGCTGGGCAGCCAGCGCGGCTTTCTCTTCATCGCTCATCCAGCGCGACTGCTCCGGCTTATCCTGCACCATAAACCACCAGGCGACAGCCCAGATTACGGCCGGGATCCCTTCGAAGATAAACATCTCGCGCCAGCCAAACGCGTTGATCAGGTAGCCGGACACCACCGACATCCAGAGCACCGTGACCGGGTTGCCAAGGATCAGGAAGGTATTCGCGCGCGAGCGTTCTGATTTGGTGAACCAGTTACTGATATAAATCAGCATGGCGGGCATAACCGCCGCTTCCACCACGCCGAGCGCGAAGCGGATCGCCGCCAGCATGGGGATATTGCTCACTATGCCGGTCAGTGAAGCGCAGACGCCCCACAGCACCAGGCACCAGAAAATCAGTTTTTTCACGCTGCGGCGTTCGGCATAGACCGCGCCGGGGATCTGGAAGAAGAAGTAGCCGAGAAAGAAGAGCGCGCCCAGCAGCGAGGACATGCCTTTGGTAATGCCCAGGTCGTCGTTGATGCCGGCGGCAGAGGCGAAGCTAAAGTTTGCGCGATCCAGGTACGCCAGACTGTAGGTGATAAACACGATGGGCATGATATACCACCAGCGTTTCGGCGCGATTGTCTGCGTTTTCATGGTGTTCTCCTCTGATATTGCGGTTCCGGATGCAGGCTAGTAATCGCCTAACTCGCTGCGTGTCGGCAGCCCTTCGCTGTCGCCGATCACCTGAATCGCCAGCGAACCAATTCTGTTGCCGCGCTTAATCGCCTGCGGCAGCGTTTTACCTTCCAGCAGCGCGCTGATCACGCCGACGGCGAAGCCGTCACCCGCGCCAACGGTGTCCACCACGTTATCAACGCGGATCGCCTCGACCTGACCCTGCTCGCCCTGCGCGGTTTTATACCAGGCACCATCGCATCCGGTTTTAATCACCACCGCTTTCACCCCTTTATCCAGGTAGAAATCGGCGATGGCTTCCGGCTGACGATAACCGGTCAGGATATAGCCCTCTTTTTCGCCCGGCAGCACCCAGTCGGCGTATTCCGCCAGATGGTTAAGCTGCTGACGCATCTCCTCTTCGCTGCGCCACAGTACCGGCCGCAAATTGGGATCGAAAGAGATGGTTTTGCCGCGCGCGCGCATCTCTTTCGCGCTGTGCTTCAGCAGCGCCAGTGAGCTGTCGGAGAGCGCCGCGGCGACGCCGCTCAGATGCAGATGGCGCGCGGCGCCGAAGTAGTCGCTGTTAAAATCGTCAACGGAAAGATGGCTGGCGGCGGAGCCTTTACGAAAATACTCCACCAGCGGATCGGAGCCGTCGTCGACTTTGGATTTCAGCTGAAAACCGGTGGGATAGCGCGCGTCTTTCGTGACCTGACGGTGGTCAACGCCTTCGCCCTCCAGCACCTGGCAAATAAAGCGGCCGAAGCTGTCGTCGCCGACGCGGCTTACCCAGCCGACTTTCAGACCGAGACGCGCCAGCCCGACGGCGACATTAAGCTCTGCGCCTGCTGCGCGCTTGATAAAGGTTTCGGCGGCGGCGAGATCGCCGGTTTCACGAGCCACGAACATCGCCATCGCTTCGCCAATAGTAACGACGTCCAGCGTGCCGTAATTCAGGGTAGTCATCTTCTCTCCTTACCGAGTGCGCAGCAGGGATACATAGTGGCGAGTTACCGCCAGCAGATCCTCGCCTTCCAGCGGGAATTCGATGCCGCGCGGCGCGTCGTCCGGCAGCTGTTGCAGCAGCTGACGCCAGTCATCTTTTTTCGCCTCGTCCAGCGCTACCGTGCGATAGCTGTCGCCATGCGGTTCAGCGGCTTTGACGTGAATATAGCGCACAAAACGACCAAGCTGCGCCGCCGCGTCCTGCGCGTTCTCCTGCGTCCAGAGCCAGTTGCCCATATCGAAGGTCATCACCACCGGCAGATTCTCCCGCTCCGCCGCCTGGAAAAAATGCAGCGTAGGCGCGAGCTTGCCGTTGGTGGTTTGATCGTTTTCTACCGCCAGTTCAATGGGGTAGCGCTCGCTGAGCGCGCGCAGATCCGCGCCGTACAGTTCGCCGTTAAATCCGCCCAGCGCCAGCTTGAGGCGCTGCGCATTCAGCTGCTGAGCTTCTTTAAGGTAGTTCTCCAGCTGGGGATTTAACGCGCCGTCGTCACAAAACAGCGTGTCGGGTACCGAGTAGCTGGCGCGCAGCTGATGTTGCTGAATAGCATGGGCCAGCGCGGGCAGGTTCGCGAGCGCAGCGGCATCGAAGAGTTCGCGGCGGATTTCTACGCCGTCGGCGCCTGCCTGCTGGATCAGCGGCAGCAGCGCTTGCTGACCGCCCAGCGCGGCGACCTGTTGTTGTCCGTAAGCTGCGGTCACCACAACAATTTCAGCGTTCATCGTCACTCCTCAAAAGCGCATTAAGCAAAATTCACAGAGAAAACGTTAATTGGAACCGGTTCCAAAGCAAAGGAGCAGAGGCTGAAACTATGATCGTGCTCACGAAGCGAGCACGAGAATGGAGGAAAGAGGGGAGGATCAGGGAAGCGGCTGGCTGGAGCCGCGCACCACCAGCTCGCCGGAAAAAACCTGCTCTCCGGCAGGCCCGGCGTTGCCTTCGATGCGGGAGATGAGTCGCTCCAGCGCCGCATAGCCGATTTGCCAGGTAGGCTGCCTGAGCGTAGTAATGCCGACGCCCGCCAGCGCGGCCCACTCCAGCTCGTCGAAGCCGAGCAGCCCGATATTTTCACCCCAGCGCAGGCCGACGCGCTGCATGGAGCGCGCAACCTGCAGCGTCATCGCGCCGTTCGCCACCATCACCGCCGCGCGTTTTCCGCGCTGACGCTGCGCGTAGTCGAGCAGCAGCGCATCCAGCGCCGCGGGCTGATGCTGCGGCACCTCCGCGTTTTCATGCGCAATCTGCGGCCAGGCGGCGAGCCGCTGGCGGAAAGCCTGCAGGCGTTCGCGACGCGTGTTGACGCTGCCCAGCGGCTCGCTCAAAAACAGCAGCGCCTCATAGCCGTTGTCGAGCAGATGCTGCGTGGCGATCTCCGCGGCTTCGGCGTTATTCAGGCCGACCACATCGCAGGCGAAGTCAGGTATTTTTCGGTCGATCAGCACCATTGGCAGCAGCGACTGCTGCAGGCGGCTCAGCGCCTCTTCGCGCATGCCGACGGCATTCACCACCACGCCCTCAACCTGATAGCTGCTCAGCAGCTGAAGATAGTGCTGCTCCAGGTCCACTTCATTGTTGGTGTTGCACATCAGCAGCGTAAAGCCGCGTTCGCGGCAGGCGGCTTCAATACCGCACATGACGTCGACCGAATAGGGATTGGTGATATCCGCGATAATCAGTCCGATCAGACGCGTGCGGCCGCGCTTCAGCCCGCGCGCCATCTGGCTGGGACGGTAGTCAAGCTCGGCTATCGCCTGTTCGATACGGGCTTTTAAATCAGCGGAAAGAAGATGCTGCTCGCCATTGAGATAGCGAGAGACGCTGGTTTTACCGGTTCGCGCGCTGCGAGCAACATCGCTGATGGTGGCGCGAGGCGGTCTGTTCTTCATGTCGATACCTGTAAAAAGAGAAACAGGCAGAGACTAGCACAGCCGCTGGCCGTCGCAAAAAGGGCGATCAGCGCGCCGCGCTGTCCAGCCAGGGCTGACGCAACAGCTGTAGCTGTTCCAGCGGCGCGCCGTTCAGCATCTGCACTACCATATCAGCGAGCTGCTCGCCGGTTTCGCGCTCTGAAGCCTGGCGAATAGCGACGACCGGCGCCTCGACGATCGCTTCACGCGGCAAGCCCTCCCAGGCGTACAGGCGAACCGCCTGAGGGCCGTCAAGCCGGTTCGCCTGCTGCATCGCCAGCGCCGCACCTTCCGCCAGCGCGCTGCTGTCGGCGATAATCGCCTGAAGCGGCTTCTCCTGCGCCAGCCAGGCGGCGCTCTGCAGATAGCCGGCGCGACGCGACGGCGGCACCGCCACCATATCAACAGGCGCGACGGCGCCCATGGCGTCGAGAAAACCCTGACGGCGGTCGCGGACAAAGGTTGTCGCCTCATCGCTGCCCAGCCAGGCGATACGCGTCAGTCCCTGCTGCAGACAGGCTTCCACCGCCAGGCGCGAGCCGAGGTGATTATCGACATCAAGCCAGGCGTAGGGCTGCGGCAGGTCGCTGCGGCCGAGCGCCAGAAAGCGAAAGTTTTTTTGCTGCAGGCTCAGCAGGCGTTCATCCTGCGGAAGAGTATGAGTGACGATTAGCGCATCCAGCACCCGGCTGCGCAGCAGTCGGGTCAGGGTGCGCGGCCCGTCCTGAGGCTTATCGACCAGCAGCAGCAGATCGATCTCCAGTTGCGCAAGGCGCTGATCGAGCGTCAGCAGCATTTCGCTGAAACGGCAGTCGCTGATGGGTGACGTACTGACGGGAAAAACTAAACCCACCGCATTAGCGCGGCCCGTTTTCAGACGGCGTGCGGCGGCATTGGGACGGTAGCCGCGACGCTGTGCTTCTGCTTCGACACGTTTGCGGGTCTCCTCTGCCACATCCTCATAGCCGTTTAATGCCCGGCTAACCGTGGTGACGGACAACCCTAATTCGCTGGCGATGGCCTTTAGTGACATGCTGGACGACTCGCTGAACACGTTTATTTTCACGCTAACATAAAGTCTGTTTTGGCACTACAGAATGCACGCCAACTGGCCGCTTTTGTCGAAATAAGCGCGTAAAAATGCCAGAAAAATAACAGAGAGAGAAGAAGCGCCCCGTTGCGGGGCGCTTTCGCATCAGCCCGTGGGGCTGAGGGTGATTTCCACGCGGCGGTTTTGCGCTTTGCCTGCCTCGGTGCTGTTGGTAGCGACCGGGTTATCAGGCCCCAGGCCCTGCGTGCGCAGACGGCCCGCCGCAACGCCCTGCGTAATCAGCGCGCTGGCGACGCTCTCTGCACGCTGCTGTGAGAGACGCATATTCAGCGCGCGCGAGCCGGTGCTGTCGGTGTAGCCCACCACGTTTACCGCGGTTTTTGGATACTCTTTTAGTACCATAGCGACGCCGGTCAGGGTATTGGCGCCCGCCGCTTTCAGGCTGCTGCTGCTGGAGTCGAAAGTGACGTTATTGGGCATATTCAGCACAATGTTGTCGCCCTGGCGCGTCACGCTGACGCCGGTGCCGCGCATTTTTTCACGCAGCTTGGCTTCCTGCACATCCATGTAGTAGCCGATGCCGCCGCCCAGCGCCGCGCCGGACGCTGCGCCAATCAGCGCGCCTTTGCCGCGATCTTTTTTCGATGAGGAGAGAACGCCGACGCCGGCGCCCATTAACGCGCCGATTCCCGCGCCGATACCGGATTTACCGGCCTGTGATTCGTTGGTGTATGGATTAACGGTACAACCTGACAGCGCAAGGCTGCCGCTCAGTAACAGGCAAAGCGTAAGTGATTTTTTATACATGCTCATTCCCTAAATCAAATAAAGACATGACGTCTTTTAAGCGGCGAGATTATGCCGCTTATAATCAGAGAAAGGGTGAGGGAAACTCTTATTTTGCTGAGGTTAAGCGTTAAAGGTTGTCAGGATGGCAAAAACAGTCTGTCTGATGATCGCTAATCAGCCCGCAGGCCTGCATAAAGGAATAGCAAATTGTCGGGCCGACGAATTTAAAACCACGCTGCTTTAACGCCTTCGACAGCGCTATGGCATGCTCTGTCGTCGTGGGCGCTTCTTTATAATGCGCGAAGTGATGAACAATCTGCTGGTTATCGACAAATCGCCACACGAAACGCGCAAAATCCTCTCCTTTCGCCTCCATTGCCAGATAAGCGCGCGCGTTAGTGATAATGGCGGCGAGTTTGCCGCGATGGCGTATCAGCCCGCTGTCTGTCATCAGGCGCGCCAGATCCGCTTCGTCCATCAAGGCCACCGCCTCTGGATCGAAAGTGTGAAAAGCACGACGATAGTTTTCGCGTTTTTTCAGTACGGTAATCCAGGAGAGGCCCGCCTGCTGACCCTCCAGACAGAGCATCTCAAACAGCGCCTGCTTATCGGTTTGTGCAATGCCCCACTCCCGATCGTGGTAGGCCAGGTAAAGCGGGTCCTGAGTGACCCAGCCGCATCGTTGCATATTCAGTATCCTGAGAGAGAAAATTTTATGACGACGCTTGATCTTACGTTCAGCCGGTTAATAGTTATACAACAGGCGCGATAAAACGGCCCCTTAATAGCGCCGAGTGTTCTCTTCAGCATCGTCTGGAGCTTTTCATGTTGCAGAAAAGTCAGTGTGCCAGCCAGCGCCTTGTGGCGTTGGGGCTGAGTAGTGCGTTGCTTTTTTGTTCTGCAACGCCTCTGTTTGCGTGGAGCAGCGAGACGTTGTCATCAACGGATGACGGCGCGCGCACGCGTCCCGATTACAACACTATCCTTGCTGAAAAGATTTCCCGAAATCACCTGATTGTCGGCAACGACGCCGATATGAATTTCCTGGACGCGGCGCTGAACCCGGCTCAGGGCCCGTTCACGCTGCGCGTCGAGCCTGTGCCGACCGGCAAGCGCTACAGCGCTGGCTGGGATATGCCGCTCGGCGCTTCGCTGACCACCGGACCGGTGGCGCAGTATGCGACAGCGGTCGCGCCGCTCAGCTGCCCGCAGTGCGATTTTAGCCGCGACGCCGTAGCAACGCTGGGCTGGCGCGTTGACTCCCGGCTGGGCTGGATCGCGCCCTACGCGCAGCTTAGCTATAGCTATCAGCCGGGCGAGGGCTTTCCAGGCGAGGCGCGCGATCGGCTGCCGGATGACGCGGCCCCGCGCGAAGAGAGCCGGCTGGACGTCAGCGTCGGCGCCAATATACCAATAAATCATCAGGTTGCAGCGTTCGCGGCTTTTTCGCAAAGCAGCGCGCTTAACAATGGCGATCAGTTGATTTACAGCCTCGGCCTCAGCGCCAGCTTTTAGCTCAGGGGCATAAAATGAGAAAGGGCGAGCAGTCAGCGCCATATAATAAGCGCGCTAATCAAAAAAGTGGTGATAAAATGCGCGAAAAACTCTCAATACTTGGCCGTGAATGCGCGGCTTTTTTATTTGCAACACTCTTCATTGTGATGATGATGTCGGCTATCTATATCGATGTTAACTGGATGAACAATGCCATGCACGAGACTTCACTGACGGAGACGCTACAGGAGTTTATGCTCGCCTCCATCGCGGTGATGTTCTTCTGGTCGGCGCACCGGCGTCCCGGCCTGCGCGGCGCGCTTATCCTGGTCGGCGGCTTCTACAGCTGTATGTTGATCCGCGAGCTGGACTTTGTGTTCGATATGGTTAAACACGGCAGCTGGATATGGTTCGCGCTGGCGACCACTGCCGCCTGTCTGGCGCTGGCGCTGCGTTCGCCGCGCGGCACGCTGGACGGGCTGGTCGCCTTCATAACGAATCGTTGCTGGCTGATGACCGTCAGCGGCATGCTGGTCGTACTGGTGTTCTCCCGCCTGTTCGGCATGCATCAGCTCTGGCAGCACCTGATGCTGGATGGCTATAACCGCGTGGTAAAAAACATCGCGGAAGAGGGCACCGAGCTGCTGGGCTACAGCCTCTGCTGGCTCGCTTCTGTACGCTATCTGTGGCAAACGCGTCCGGCGCGCATCAGGGTTGCGGCTGCTGAGCCGCTACAGACGCCGCTTTCCGTCGGGACTGCTTCATCCTCCTCGTAAGCTACGCCTTTTTTGGCGATCCAGGACGCTAAAAAAGGTACAATAGAGACTTGTGCGCCGGTGCTCTGCCGGCGCAACGTGCAGGTCAACGTCAGGTTTCATCATGTCAGTCAAAATTCTTACTTCTACGCTTATTGGCCTGGATGCCTTTCGTCAGGATCCGCGCCAGGCGCTGCAGCAGGCGGAAAACGGCACGCTGGCGGTGCTGGATAATTACGTTCCGGCATTTTACGCCGTGACGCCCGAGCGGCTGGCGCATCTGCTGGCGCTGGAGACGGCGGCGCAGCAGCCCAGCGATGTGACGCTGGATGACAGTTTATATGACGACCTGCCAGCCGCCTTGCCGACGCCGGTCGGCAAGTTCGCCATGTATTCAGGCTGGCAGCCCGACGCCGATTTTCAGCGGCAGGCCGCTATCTGGGGCGTGGCGCTGAGCGAGCCGGTAACGCCTGCCGAGCTGGCCGCCTTTGTCGCCTACTGGCAGGCGGAAGGTCGCCTGTTCCACCATGTGCAGTGGCAGCAGAAGCTGGCGCGCAGCGTGCAGATGAACCGCGCTGCCAGCGGCGGCCAGCCAAAACGCGACATGACGCAAATCAGCAATACTGATTACAACATTCCCGATGGGTTCCGAGGTGAGTAATGAAAACGCCGACCGATCTGTTCAGCCGTTTGAAAAAGATGATGCCCGCCAACGTACAGCCGAAGTTCACCAGCGGTGAAGAGCTGCTGGCCTGGAACCAGGAGCAGGGCCGCCTGCGTTCGGAATCAATCGTGCGTGAAAACCGCGCGATGAAAATGCAGCGCGTAATGGGGCGATCCGGCATTCGCGAGCTGCATATGAACTGCTCCTTCGATAACTATCGCGTCGAGAACGAAGGCCAGCGCAGAGCGCTGACGATGGCGCGTCAGTATGCGGACGATTTTGAGGGCAGCATCGCCAGCTTCGTTTTTTCTGGCCGTCCGGGCACCGGTAAAAACCACCTGGCGGCGGCTATCGGTAACGATCTGATCCTGCGTGGCAAAAGCGTGCTGATCGTCACCGTCGCAGACCTGATGTCCAGCATGAAAGGAACCTTTAGCGGCGGCAGCGACATTACCGAAGAGCGGCTGTTGCAGGATCTCAGCACCGTCGATCTGCTGGTGATTGACGAGATCGGCATGCAGAGCGAATCGCGCTACGAAAAGGTGATTATCAACCAGATCGTCGATCGCCGCTCCTCCTCGAAACGCCCGACCGGTATGCTCTCTAACCTCGATCCCGCAGGCATGAATACCCTGCTGGGCGAACGCGTAATGGACCGCATGCGTCTCGGCAACAGCATGTGGGTGCGCTTCGACTGGGAAAGTTACCGCAGCCGCGTGCGCGGCGACGAGTATTAATCTTCTCTTCTCTGTAGAAAACCGGGCGCGACCCGGTTTTTTTACGCCTTTCGCATTGTGCTGCGACTTGTGTGAAACAGCGCGCAAAAGTGCCGGATAAGGCGCGACACGGGCTGTTACACTGAAAGATACGTTGCCTGTCAGATGAGCGCTAAAAAATATGAGTAAAGGCCCTGCACTACTCAGACTTAACAATCAGAAGCGCGTGATGACGCAGCTCCGCCGGTTGCGCGTTACCTCGCGTCAGGATTTAGCCCATATATTGTCGCTCAGCAAAAATACGGTTTCGCTGATCGTGGATGAACTGCTGGAAAAGTCGCTGCTTCGGGAGATAGGGCCGATCAGCGTGGCCGCCGCCGGAAGGCCGAAGATAGAGATCGCTCTCTGTCCGGAAAAGTTGAAAAGCGCAGGCGTCATGGTGGAGCGCAACGCGATTTACTGGCGCGTCTGCGACTATTTTTCGCAGGTGATGGTGGAGCAGACGCGCCGTGTTGATACCACGAACCCGAAAAAGCTGCTGGATGAGGTAGCCAACCTGTGCGCCGAACTGGCGGAGAAGCATCCGCAGCTGCTGGGCATCGGGCTGGGCTTTCCCGGCATCGTCGATCCAGAGCGCGGCTGGATGCATCTTTCAACCCAGCTCGGCTGGCAGGATGTCGATCTGCTGACGCCGGTCAGACAAAAGGTGGGTTTGCCGCTGCGCGTGATGAATAACGTCAAGGCGTCGGCGCTGCTGGCGGTTCAGCAGCTTGGGCTAAGAACGGAAAACAGCCACTTCTATTTGCGTATTGCCGAAGGGACAGGCGGCGCGCTGGTGCAGCAGGGCGAGGTAGTGACCGGCCACAGCTGGACCGCGGGCGAGGCGGGGCATCTTAACGTGCAGCCGGACGGCCCGCGCTGTCGCTGCGGACGTCAGGGATGCGTCGAGACGCTGATTAGCAAGCCGGCGATAGAACAGCAGCTGGCGCAGCGCCGCCCTGGTTTAAGCTGGCAGACGCGCCATGAGGCACCAAAGGTCGTGGATGAGGTGATGCAGCAGGCGGGCAGCTTCCTCGCCAGGGCGATTGGCCAAATTATTTTGCTGCTGAACCCGGCCAGCGTCATTATCGATGCGCCCTGGAATACGCACACGCTGTTTTGCGAAACGGTGCGCAAGCGTATCGAATCCAGTACGCCCGCTTTTACCTTCCAGAATACGGCGCTGCATTTTTTGCAGACGCGTCTCGATCCGGCTGTAGGGCTGTCGCTGGCGGTGATAGAGCAGTATGAACAGAGGCTGGACTAGAGGGCGGGAGAGGCTGACTGAAAATCCGGATGCGGGAGCGATCGCAACGTTACACCGGGCTTCCTTGCCCGCTCGTCCCGCGACTTTTCTGTCGCGGGACGCTTTGCTCTGCGCTCCCCGTCACCCGGGTATCGGCTTTGTCAGCCGTTTGCTACGGTTACTGCGCGGCGGCTACCGGCGTCGCTGCCGGGGCACTGTTCGCCGCTGGCGTCATCGGCGTGTAGTCGAGCTGCAGTACGCGGCTGGTTTCCGACAGCTCTTTCTCTGTCGCCGCCACGTTGCCGTTCAGCTTCTGACCGTAAGAAGGGATGATCTCCTTCAGCTTGCTCTGCCAGGCGTCAGACGCCACTTTGTCTTTAAAGACTTTTTCCATCAGCGTCAGCATGATAGGCGCAGCGGTTGACGCGCCCGGCGAAGCGCCCAGCAGCGCGGCGATAGAGCCATCTTTCGATGCGACCACTTCAGTGCCGAGACGCAGCACGCCGCCTTTCTCCGCATCTTTCTTGATGATCTGCACGCGCTGGCCTGCAATCGCCAGACGCCAGTCCTCTTTCTTCGCCTCAGGGAAGTATTCTTTCAGCGCCGCGAAGCGATCGTCGTCCGACAGCATCAGCTGGCCAATCAGGTATTTCACCAGATCGAAGTTATCCAGGCCGACATGCACCATTGGCATGAAGTTGGAGGTAGTGGTTGCGCTGAACATATCCCACAGCGACCCATTTTTCAGGTACTTGGTGGAGAAGGTCGCGAAAGGTCCAAACAGCAGCACGCGCTTGCCGTCGAGCATACGGGTATCAAGGTGCGGCACCGACATCGGCGGCGCGCCAACGGAGGCCTTACCGTACACTTTCGCCAGGTGACGCTGCACCACGGCCGGGTTATCGGTGACGAGGAACTCGCCGCCCACTGGGAAGCCAGCATAGTTATCCGCTTCCGGAATGCCTGACTTCTGCAGCAGCGGCAGCGCCGCGCCGCCTGCGCCGATAAACACGAACTTCGCGTGCACCACATGCTCGGCGTTGTTGTTGTGCAGATCGGCGATGGTCACGTTCCAGCCGCCATTATCGGCGCGCTTGATATCGCGCACTTCGTGGCCGGTCTCCAGCGAGAAGCGATCGCTTTTCTGCAGCGAAGCCACCAGCTGGCGCGTAATTTCGCCAAAATTCACGTCGGTGCCGATAGGAATACGCGTTGCCGCGACTTTCTGCTTAGGATCGCGGCCTTCCATTACCAGCGGGATCCACTTCTCAATCTGCGCGTGGTCTTCTGAATATTCCATGCCGCGGAACAGCGTGCTTTTCTGCAGCGCTTCATAACGCTTATGCAGGAAGTTGACGTTATCGTCTCCCCATACAAAGCTCATATGTGGCGTGCTGTTAATAAAGCTTTTCGGGTTGGTCAATACGCCGCGATTTACCTGGTAAGTCCAGAACTGGCGGGAAATCTGAAAAGATTCATTAATTTCGACAGCTTTGCTGATATCAATGCTGCCGTCATCTTTTTCCGGGGTGTAGTTCATTTCCGCCAGCGCGGAGTGGCCGGTGCCTGCGTTATTCCAGCCGTTGGAGCTCTCTTCAGCGACTTTATCGAGACGCTCAACCATCTCAATATTCCACTGCGGCTCCAGTTCCTGCAAATAGGTTCCCAGTGTGGCACTCATTACGCCGCCGCCAATCAGCATGACGTCGACATTTTTCTGCTCGTCGGCCCAGGCCGCGTGTTGCGCGACCAGCAGCGGCGCGCAGAGAGCCAGAAGTTGTACAATTTTACGCATGAAAAACTTCTCCAACGGCTATCTGTCGATAACCGGCAAGTGACACCGCGCGCCTTCTGCGGAAGCGCTGCGATCTCCATTCAAATTTCAACTCACATCCAGCACGAGCGGTAGTGTGTTAAGTTACAGTTAAAAGCGCGGCGGAATATAACATTCGCAACACATGTTTTAAAAAGAATTACAAATATTGTAACTATTGTAACTTTTGAAAGCGGGAAAAACAGGAGAGGCAAACGAGCTTATTTAACAGGCAGGGCAAGAGAGGAAAAAACAATATTAACCGCAAGGCTAAACCGCCCGGCTGCAATAAATAGCGGTTTATTTTTTGTCAGCGCGCGGCTTAGCCTTGATAAAATCAGCGGCCATTTTACATCACGCTTTCACCATGATGCTGCCGATACTCCTTCGGCGTGGTGGCATAGCTTTTTTTAAATACCGAATAGAAATATTGCAGCGATGGGTAGCCGCACATCTGAGAAATTTCATTGATGTTCAGAGAGGAGGAGGCCAGCAGCTCGCGCGCTTTTTCCAGCTTCTCGCGGTGGATCATGGCGTGAATAGTATCGCCGGTTTCATCGCGGAAGCGTTTCTCCAGGTTAGAACGCGACAGGCCGATGGCGTCCAGCACCTGCTCCACCTTGATGCCTTTACAGGCGTTGAAGCGAATATAGTGCATGGCCTGAATCACGGCCGGATCGCGCAGCGAGCGGAAGTCGGTGGAGCGGCGGGCGATCACTTTAATTGGCGGCACCAGAATGCGCTGGAGCGGCAGCGGCTGCTTGTCCAGCAGGCGATGCAGCAGTTTGGCGGCCTGATAGCCCATCTGCCGCGTGCCCTGCGCCACCGACGAGAGCGCCACGCGCGACAGATAGCGCGTCAGCTCTTCGTTGTCGATGCCAATCACGCTTAGCTTCTCTGGCACCGGGATTTTAAGATATTCGCAGGCCTGCAGCAGATGGCGCGCGCGCGCGTCGGTGACGGCGATAATGCCTGTCTGCTGCGGCAGGGTTTGCAGCCAGTCGGCCAGCCGGTTCTGCGCGTGCTGCCAGTTTTCCGGCGCGGTATTCATGCCCTGATAAACCACGCCCTGATAGCGCTCGCGCTGTACCAGCTGACGAAACGCGTGTTCGCGCTCCTGCGCCCAGCGCTTGCCGCTGGAGGCGGGCAGCCCATAAAAGGCGAAGCGGTTGATGCCCTTCTCTTTAAGGTGAAGAAAGGCGCTCTCTACCAGCGCCGCGTTGTCGGTGGCGATATAGTGCACCGGCGGATAATCCTGCTGGCGATGGTAAGAGCCGCCGACGCCGACAATCGGCACCTCGACGTTCGCCAGCAGCTGTTCGATGGAGCTGTCGTCATAGTCGGCGATTACGCCATCGCCCAGCCATTCCCGGATATTGTCGATGCGGCAGCGAAAATCCTCTTCGATAAAAATATCCCAGTCGGTCTGCGACGCCTGTAAATATTCGCCGACCCCCTCCACCACCTGACGGTCGTAGACTTTATTGGCATTGAACAGCAACGTAATGCGATAACGTTTTTCATGCATAGTGGCGCGCTCTCCTGAATCCCAGCGCAATGGATAGCATGGCCGGATGAACAGCAGAAATTGTTTGCGCCAGGTTGTGATCGCCGACGCGATTACACCCGGCGGCGCGTGGCGGTGTCCATCCACACTGCCAGCAGCAAAATCGCTCCTTTAACGATGTACTGCCAGAAGGTGGGCACATCCATCATGCTCATGCCGTTATCCAGCGAGGCCATAATAAAGGCGCCCATCACCGCGCCCGCAACCGAACCCACGCCGCCCGCCAGGCTGGTGCCACCGATTACGCAGGCGGCAATCGCATCCAGTTCGGCGATATTGCCCGCCGACGGCGAGCCAGCGCCGAGGCGCGAACTCAGGATCAAACCGGCGATCGCCACCATCACGCCGTTGATGGCGAATACCGCCAGCTTGGTACGCGCCACGTTAATGCCTGACAGCCGCGCGGCGTCCAGGTTGCCGCCGATAGCATAGATACGACGGCCAAAAGCGGTGCGCGTCGCCATAAACATACCGCCCAGCAGCAGCAAAGCCAGCAGCAGTACCGGCGTCGGCACGCCGCGATAGTCATTCAACAGCCAGATCGCGCCCAGCACCAGGACGGCGGTCAGCGCCTGACGCGCTACCGTACCGCCAGCGGCAGACTGGGTCAGTCCAAGCTGCTGACGGCGCAGCCGCAGCCGCCACTGCCACAGCATAAAGAGCGCCAGCCCGGCGATGCCGAAACCGAAGCCGACGCCGTCGGAGAGATAGCTCTGCCCGATCTGCGACATCGCAGGCGTGGTCGGCGCAACCGTTGTGCCGTTGGTGATCCCCACCAGAATGCCGCGGAACGCCAGCATTCCGGCCAGCGTGACGATAAACGACGGCACTTTGCGGTAGGCGACCCACCAGCCGTTCCAGGTGCCCAACAGCAGCCCCATCAGCAGCGTCACCGCTATCGTCAGCGGCAGCGGCCAGCCGAGCCAGACGTCGAAAATCGCCGCCGCGCCGCCCAGCAGGCCCATCATCGATCCAACCGACAGATCGATCTCCGCTGAAATAATCACGAACACCATGCCGACCGCCAGAATCCCGGTGATCGCGGTCTGACGCAGCAGGTTAGAGACATTGCGCGGGCTGAGCCAGGCACCGTCGGTGGTCCAGGTAAAAAACAGGGCGATAACCACAATTGCGCCCAGCATCACCAGCACCTGTAGATTAGGCAGCGAAAATTTACCCGGCGACGGCGCGCCCGGCAGCGTGCCCTGACGACTTTCGGTTTTAAGCATAATGTTCACTCCGCAGGGCCGCTTCCATAACTTGCTCCTGAGTCAGGTTGTTATTAATCAGATCGGCTTTGATCCGCCCTTCATGCATCACCAGAACGCGATCGCTCAGGCCCAGCACTTCAGGGAGTTCAGATGAGATAACGATCACGGCGATCCCCTGCTGCACCAGACTGTTGATCAGCAGATAGATCTCCTGACGCGCGCCTACGTCGATGCCGCGCGTCGGTTCGTCGAGGATAAGAATTTGCGGGTTCAGCAGCAGACATTTGGCGATAATCGCTTTTTGCTGGTTGCCGCCGCTCAGTCGGCCGATCGCCAGCTCCGGCGAAGAGGTTTTGACCCGCAGTCGCGCGATTGACGCGTTAATAACGTGCTGCTCGCGCGTCTCATCGAGCGGCGCAAAGCGGTGGCTGAAATGATCCAGCGCCGCCAGGGTAATATTTTTCCCGACGCCCATCAGCGGCACGATGCCATCTTTTTTGCGGTCCTCCGGCACCATCGCGATGCCCTGCGCAATCGCCTGCTGGCAGTCGCGGATCTGCACCTTTTTTTCGTTTATCCAGATATCGCCCTGCCAGCGGCCAGGCCAGACGCCGAACAGGCACTGAACCGTTTCGGTGCGGCCCGCGCCGACCAGCCCGGCGATGCCGAGGATTTCGCCGCGCTTCAGGCTGAAGGAGACGTCGTTGACGCGGCGCACCTGGCGGTTAACCGGATGCCAGGCGGTCAGATGTTCGACGCGCAGCACCGTTTCGCCGATAGTGTGTCGCTGATGCGGGTAGAGCGCGGTCAGCTCGCGTCCCACCATCATGGTGATGATGTCATCCTCGCTGAGCCCGGCGGCTGGCCGGGTGGCGATATGCTTGCCGTCGCGGATCACGCAGATGGTATCGGAGATCGCTTTAACCTCGTTCAGCTTGTGCGAGATATAGATGCAGGCGATGCCGTGATCGCGCAGGTTGTGAATAATGCTCAGCAGCACTTCGGTTTCACGCTCGGTAAGCGAAGAGGTCGGCTCATCAAGGATCAGCAGCCGCACCTGCTTGTTCAGCGCGCGGGCGATCTCGACCAGCTGCTGCTGTCCCAGCCCCAGGTCGCCGACCCGGGCGTCGGGCGAGACGTCGAGCTTCACCCGCGCCAGCAGCTGCTGGCAGCGCAGCGTCATGGTTTCGTCATCGACAATGCCGAAGCGGCCCAGCTCCGCGCCGAGAAAGATGTTCTCCATCACCGTCAGCTGGCGCACCAGCGCCAGCTCCTGATGGATAATCACAATGCCCTTGCGTTCGGTATCGCGAATGGTCTGCGCCTGAATCTTCTCTCCGGCGAACTGGATCTCTCCGTCGAACTCGCCGTGTGGGTAAAGCCCGCACAGGATTTTCATCAGCGTGGATTTACCCGAGCCGTTTTCGCCGCACAGCGACATGACTTCGCCGCTCTCCAGCCGCAGGCTGACGTTATCCAGCGCCTTCACCGCGCCGAAACGCTTGGTGATATTGTTCATTTCCAGCAGCATCGATCTCTCCTCTTCGCGGCGCGCGCGCTCAGAGCTCGCTCTGTTTATGGAAACCGTCTTTCACCACGGTGCTTTCGATATTCTCTTTATTGACCTGAATCGGCGTCAGCAGGCGAGAGGGCACCTCTTTCAGGCCGTTGTTCAGCTTGCCGTTGCTGGCGGGCGTTTTGCCGTTGCCCAGCTCAATAGCGATATTGGCGGCTTCGGTGGCGAGCTGGGTGATGGGTTTATAGACGGTCATGGTTTGCGTGCCGTTAATAATGCGCTTGATGGCGGCGAGATCGGCGTCCTGGCCGGAGATGGCGACTTTGCCCGCTAGCCCCTGTGCGCTCAGCGCCTGAATCGCGCCGCCTGCGGTGGCGTCGTTGGAGGCGACCACGGCGTCGATATGGTTGCTGTTGGCGGTCAGGGCATTTTCCATTATTTTCAGCGCGTTTTCCGGCAGCCAGGCGTCGACCCACTGATCGCCCACTATTTTAATGCTGCCGTTGTCGATGTAGGGTTTTAACACCTTCATCTGACCGGCGCGGAACAGGTGCGCGTTATTATCCACCGGCGATCCGCCCATCAGGAAATAGTTTCCTTTCGGCACCTGCTTAACAATACTTTCCGCCTGAAGTTCGCCGACTTTCTCATTATCAAACGATATATAAAAATCGATATCCGCGTTATTTATCATGCGGTCATAGGCCAGCACTTTAATCCCTTCGCGTTTCGCCTCGGCGACGACGTTGCTTAATACCTGGCCGTTATAGGGAATGATCACCAGCACATCGACGCCGCGGTTGATCATATTTTCAATTTGCGACATTTGCGTCTCTTCATTGCCGTTGGCCGACTGCACGAACACTTTCGCGCCCTGCGACTCCGCCTGCCTGACGAAGATGTCGCGGTCTTTTTGCCAGCGCTCAAGGCGCAGGTCGTCAATCGCCATACCGATTTTTACTTCTTTCGCTAAGCCAGCATGACTGACGAGCGCCAGCGCGGCGCAGGCGGCTAACAGCGTAAGTTTCATTTTCATGATTTTTATCCTGTAGGTAGAGGCTGTTGTCGTTATCGCATTGGTCCAGGCGAATGAATTGTTGACCTGAGCTTCCGCCAACTTCAATTACTGATTTTTATCCGGCGATTACGTTTTTTGGTTTATTTCTGTTTTTATGAGCGGGATCGAGATTTAACGTTTTTAAGAGGAGCGGAGGGCAGATTTAGCGGAAGTTGTTATTAATTTGCGAGCAGACGCACAAATAATAATTATCTCAATCTGGGTGTGAAATATCGTAATTGAGCCAGCAGAAAAGGCGCAAGCAATATAAAGGCTCACGGCCGACTGTCCGGATTTTCACGCTGAGGAGCG
This sequence comes from Pantoea sp. UBA5923, assembly GCF_002431095.1. Taxonomy (NCBI): domain Bacteria; kingdom Pseudomonadati; phylum Pseudomonadota; class Gammaproteobacteria; order Enterobacterales; family Erwiniaceae; genus Pantoea; species Pantoea sp. UBA5923. Next base: position 88,567 of record NZ_DJDN01000033.1, read on the forward strand.
AAACATGCACGCCTATTTCGACCAGATCGAACGCGTTCGTTTTGAAGGGGTAAAGAGCACCAATCCACTGGCTTTTCGTCATTACAATCCTGACGAAGTTATTCTTGGCAAGACCATGGCCGAACACCTGCGTTTCGCCGCCTGCTACTGGCATACCTTCTGCTGGAACGGCGCGGATATGTTCGGCGTCGGCGCTTTTGACCGTCCGTGGCAAAAGAGCGGCGACGCGCTGCAGCTGGCAAAGCTGAAGGCAGACGTGGCGTTTGAGTTCTTCCACAAGCTGAACGTGCCTTACTACTGCTTCCACGACGTTGACGTCGCGCCGGAAGGGGACTCGCTGCGCAGCTATCAGGAAAATTTTGCGGTGATGACCGACAAGCTGCTGGAAAAACAGCAGGAGAGCGGCGTGAAGCTGCTGTGGGGCACCGCCAACTGCTTTACCCATCCGCGCTACGGCGCAGGCGCGGCGACCAGTCCCGATCCGGAAGTCTTCGCCTGGGCGGCGAGCCAGGTTTGTAGCGCCATGCAGGCGACGCAGACGCTGGGCGGCGAAAACTACGTGCTGTGGGGCGGCCGCGAGGGCTATGAAACCCTGCTTAATACCGATCTGCGCCAGGAGCGCGAACAGATTGGCCGCTTTATGCAGATGGTGGTGGAGCACAAACATAAAATCGGCTTCCAGGGCACGCTGCTCATCGAGCCGAAACCCCAGGAGCCGACCAAACATCAGTATGATTATGACGTGGCGACGGTTTACGGCTTTCTGAAGCAGTTTGGCCTGGAAAAAGAGATCAAGGTGAACGTCGAGGCGAACCACGCCACGCTGGCGGGTCACTCGTTTCATCATGAGATCGCTACCGCCATCGCGCTGGGTATTTTCGGCTCGGTGGATGCCAACCGCGGCGACATACAGTGCGGCTGGGATACCGACCAGTTCCCGATCAGCGTCGAAGAGAATGCGCTGGTGCTGTACGAAATTATTAAAGCGGGCGGCTTCACTACCGGCGGGCTGAACTTCGACGCCAAAGTGCGTCGCCAGAGCACCGACAAATACGATCTCTTCTACGGCCATATCGGCGCGATGGACACGATGGCGCTGGCGCTGAAGGCAGCGGCGCGTATGGTGGAAGCGGGCGAGCTGGACAAGCGCGTGGCGCAGCGTTACAGCGGCTGGAATGGTGAGTTCGGCCAGCAAATCCTGAAAGGAGAATTTTCCCTCGCTTCGCTGGCGGCGCATGCTCAGCAGCAGCAGTTTAATCCGCAGCATCACAGCGGTCGCCAGGAGCAGCTGGAAAACCTGGTAAACCACTATCTTTATGATTTCTGAGATAACCGGGAGTAAGGCATGTATATCGGGATCGATTTAGGCACGTCCGGGGTCAAGGTAGCGCTGCTGGACGCGCAGGGGCAGGTGGCGGCGGTAAGCAGCGCGCCGCTGCAGGTGTCGCGTCCGCACGCGCTCTGGAGCGAGCAGGATCCCGAAAGCTGGTGGCTGGCGACCGATCGGGCGATGCAGGCGCTGGCGCAGCAGCACAGCCTGAGCGAGGTCAGAGCCATCGGCCTGAGCGGTCAGATGCACGGCGCGACGCTGCTGGACGCCGCGCATCAGGTACTGCGCCCGGCCATTTTATGGAATGACGGACGCAGCGGCGAACAGTGCCGCGAGCTGGAGCAGCGCGTGCCGGAATCGCGTCAGATCACCGGCAACCTGATGATGCCAGGCTTTACCGCGCCCAAATTGCTGTGGGTGCGGCAGCATGAACCGGAGATTTTTCAACGGGTGGCGAAGGTGCTGCTGCCAAAAGATTATCTGCGCTGGCGGCTGAGCGGCGACTTCGCCAGCGACATGTCCGACGCGGCGGGCACGATGTGGCTGGACGTGGCGCGGCGCGACTGGAGCGACGTTATGCTCGACGCCTGCGGGCTGACGCGCGACCAGATGCCGCAGCTGTTCGAAGGTAACGCCATAACCGGTTCGCTAAGCCGCGAGATTGCGGCGCGCTGGGGCTTGCCGCCGGTGCCGCTAGTGGCGGGCGGCGGCGACAACGCCGCGGGCGCGGTGGGCGTTGGGATGACCGAGCCAGGGCAGGGCATGCTGTCGCTCGGTACCTCCGGCGTCTATTTCGTGGTAAGCGACGGCTACCTGAGCAACCCGCAGCGCGCGGTGCACAGCTTCTGCCATGCGCTGCCGCAGCGCTGGCATCTGATGTCGGTCATACTCAGCGCCGCCGCCTGCCTCGACTGGGCCGCAGCGCTGACCGGCTGCGCAGACGTGCCGCAGCTGCTGGCGGAAGCGGAGCGCGCCGATGAAAGCGCGCCGCCGCTGTGGTTTCTGCCCTATCTTTCCGGCGAGCGCACGCCGCACAACAACCCGCAGGCGACAGGTGTCTTTTTCGGCCTGACGCATCAGCACCGTCGGCCAGAGCTGGCGCGGGCGGTGCTGGAAGGGGTCGGCTATGCGCTGGCGCAGGGCATGGATGCGGTGCACGAGTGCGGCGTCACGCCCTCCAGCATTATGCTGATCGGCGGCGGCGCGCGCAGCGCGCTGTGGCGGCAGATGCTGGCCGATATCAGCGGTCAGACGCTCGATTACTGTCAGGGCGGTGAAGTCGGCCCGGCGCTGGGCGCGGCGCGTCTGGCGCAGCTGGCGATCGAACCGCAGGCGACGCTGCCCGCCTTAACGCGGGTGCAGCGCCATCAGCCTGATGCGGCGAACCATCAGCGCTATCAGCCGCTGCGCGACACCTTTGCTCGTCTCTATACGCAGCTTGCGCCGTTGATGCAGTAAGCCTGTCCCGCGCTGTCGCTATCCTGTCCCGATTTGGCCTTCCTGCTGTGCTCCAGGCCCGTCATGATGGGCCTGGGTTCATATCTCAGGAGGCGCAAAATGGCGCAGGCAGCTCTGTTGGTAATTGATGTTCAGCAATCTTTTCTCCACCGTGATTTCTGGCAGGAAGATGACTTTCCGGCGTTTCAGCGCCACATCAGCGCGCTGATCGCAGGCTGCCAGGCGAAAGGGATCCCGGTGGTGGACGTGTTTCACGTCGCGCCGGAAGGCCCCTTCGCACTGGCGTCCGGCTGGGTGAAGCGAATGGAATTTTTGCAGCACAAGGCGACGCTGAGCGTCCAGAAACGGGTTCACAACGCCCTGACCGAATCGGGTCTGCTGCCCTGGCTGAACGAGCAGGCGATCGATACGTTGATTATCAGCGGCATCCGCAGCGAACAGTGCTGCGAAACCATTGCGCGCGTGGCGTCCGATCTCGGTTTTAAGGTACTGTTTGTCAGCGAAGCGACCCTGACTTTCCCGATGACGCACAACGGCATTACGCTCAGCAGCGCCGAGCTTATTCACCGTACCGAAACTGTGCTGGTCAACCGCTTTGCCGAGATAGTGAGCGTGGAAGCGTGCCTGGCGCGCGTCTGACAACAAGGAACGCCGCAATGCCGCAAACCGTCCTGTTTCTTACCCTGCCCGGCGTGATGGCGCTCGACCTGACCGGACCGGCGGAGACGCTGCGGCTGGCGGGAGATCGCTTTACGCTGCGCTATATCGGCCCGCAGGAGGCCGTTTTAAGCTCCACGCAGATGACCATCGCCGGCATCGAGCCGCTGCCGGAAAGCCTGCCGCCCGACAGCCTGCTGGTGGTGCCGGGAGTTTATGATTCTGCAGTTTGGTTCGCTACGCCGCAGGCGGAGATGGCGCGGCGCTGGCTGCAACGACAGCAGCCGCTGCTGCGCGCGCAGCAGTTTTCCCTTATCTGCGTCTGTTCCGGCGCGCTGCTGGCAGCAGAGGCCGGTTTGCTCGACGGCGTGCAGTGCACGACCCATCACGATGTGCTGTCACGCCTGAAATCTGCCGCGCCCGCCGCGCTGGTAAAGGAGAATCGCGTCTTTGTCGATGACGGCAATATCTGGACCAGCGCAGGTATCACCGCCGGGATCGACCTCTCCTTACACCTGATTAACCGGCTGTGCGGCGCGCAGATCGCGCTGGAGGTGGCGCGTGACATGGTGGTGTGGTTCCGCCGCTCCGGCGACGATCCGCAGCTGTCGCCCTGGCTGCGCTATCGCAATCATCTGCACCCGGCGATACACCGGGCGCAGGACGTGATGATCGCGCATCCCGAGCGCGGCTGGTCGCTGGAGGATCTCGCCGCACGCGTTCACGTCAGCGGCCGCCATCTGGCGCGCCTGTTCCGGCAGCATCTGGGTATCAGCGTGCGTGAATACCACGAGCAGCTGCGGCTGGGCATCGCGCGCCAGCGCCAGCAGCAGGGCGAAGGCGCGGAAAAAGCGGCGCTGGCGGCGGGTTTCTCTTCGGCGCGCCAGCTGCGACGCGCCCGTGACCGCTGGCGCGATCAACTTACCCAGTGACGCTTATCGAGACGCTGAAGACCCATCGCCAGCAGCAGACTGCCCCCCAGCGTCACGCCGAACACCCAGGGGAGATCGAGCAGCGGCCGCGACATATCGTCATAGTGGCGGGTGCGCAGGAAGTGGATAAAGAGCGCGTGAAAGCCGTAGATCGGCAGCGAATAACGAGAAAGCGTGCCGAGCACCGGCAGCGTCCGGGCGCTCAGCGCATTCTTGAACAGCACCAGCAGGCTGATGGCGGCGATAAACACCAGCGGGCCGCAGTAGAGATACCAGCGATCGTTGAACGCGCCGTTGGCGATCAGCGCCTGTTTTGTTCCTAACGTAATGCCGATAACGCAGGCGATGAACAGCCCCGCCGCCAGCGGCGTCACGCCGCGTTTTTCGGTTTCCATGGTGCCGATAGCGCGTCCCAGCAGGGCGTAGAGCAGGTAATAGATGCTGTCGCCGCTGACGTAGAGATTCACCGGTAGCCAGTGAAAGGGGCCGACCGCCTGATCCACCGTGTTCGGGTTCGCCAGCACCGCCAGCACCAAAACCAGCAGCGTCACATAGCGCGCCTGCACCGCTTTCACCTGAATCAGCGGCGACAGCAGATAGATGCCAATCAGCGCAAAGAAAAACCACAAATGATAAAACACCGGCTTTTGCAGCATCTTCAGTAGCGAGCGCCCCTCGCTGATGGGCGTCAGCCAGGTGATATAGGCCAGCGCGACCGCGCTGTAGAACAGCAGACAGAGCACCAGCCGCAGCAGATGGCGCGGCTGCGCGCTGCGTTCGCCGAAGAACAGGTAGCCGGAGATCATAAAAAAGAGCGGCACGCAGACGCGCGACGCTGAATTAAGCAGGTTGGCGATATCCCACCAGTGACCGGTCACCGCCATCGGGCCGGTGATATACCAGGTGGTGGTATGGATCACGATCACCATCAAACAGGCGACCGCGCGTAAATTGTCGATCCAGCAAATCTTTTGCGACATCGGGTCCTCTTGCGCATCACATTAGTGCGAAGAAGGGTAGACAGTCGCGATGCGCGCGACAACTTTTCGCGTCAGGATTCGGAGCCGTCTGGCGACGCGACGCCCGGCAGGATTTCCGGCTGCACATCGCGCGGTCAAAGGGTATACTGTCGCACTCTTTTTTCATCTACCCGACTCGCGTGCGAAATCATCATGCAAAAGTTTGATACCAAAACCTTTCAGGGCCTGATCCTGACATTGCAGGATTACTGGGCGCGTCAGGGCTGCACCATCGTTCAGCCGCTGGACATGGAAGTGGGCGCTGGCACTTCACACCCTATGACCTGCCTGCGCGCACTCGGACCAGAGCCGATTGCCGCAGCCTACGTGCAACCGTCGCGTCGACCTACCGACGGCCGCTACGGCGAAAACCCGAACCGCTTACAGCACTACTACCAGTTCCAGGTGATCATCAAGCCGTCGCCGGACAACATTCAGGAGCTGTATCTCGGATCGCTGAAAGAGTTAGGCATCGATCCTACTGTGCATGATATTCGCTTCGTGGAAGATAACTGGGAAAACCCGACGCTGGGCGCCTGGGGTCTCGGCTGGGAAGTGTGGCTCAACGGCATGGAAGTGACGCAGTTTACCTACTTCCAGCAGGTGGGCGGCCTGGAGTGTAAGCCGGTGACCGGCGAGATCACCTACGGCCTTGAGCGACTGGCGATGTATATCCAGGGCGTTGACAGCGTTTACGATCTGGTCTGGAGCGACGGCCCGCTGGGTAAAACCACCTATGGCGACGTGTTCCATCAGAACGAAGTAGAGCAGTCCACCTACAACTTCGAATACGCCGACGTCGATTTTCTCTTTACCTGCTTCGAGCACTACGAGAAAGAGGCGCAGCAGCTGCTGGCACTGGAAAAACCGCTGCCGCTGCCGGCCTATGAGCGCATCCTGAAAGCCGCGCACAGCTTTAACCTGCTGGACGCGCGCAAGGCGATCTCCGTGACCGAGCGCCAGCGCTATATTCTGCGCATCCGCACCCTGACCAAAGCCGTGGCTGAAGCCTACTACGCCTCCCGCGAGGCGCTGGGCTTCCCGATGTGCAATAACAACAAGTAAGAGGCAGCCATGACTGAAAAAACGTTTCTGGTGGAAATCGGCACCGAAGAGCTGCCGCCGAAAGCTTTGCGCAGCCTGGCCGAAGCCTTTGCTGCACAGGTAACCGCCGAGCTGGATAGCGCCGGTCTGGCACACGGCGAAGTGCGCTGGTATGCCGCGCCGCGCCGTCTGGCGCTGAAAGTGGCTAAGCTGAGCGCCGCGCAGCCCGATCGCGAAGTCGAAAAACGCGGCCCGGCCGTGTCCGCTGCCTTTGACGCCGACGGCAATCCGACCAAAGCGGCGGAAGGCTGGGCGCGCGGCAACGGCATCACTGTCGATCAGGCTGAGCGCCTGAGCACCGATAAAGGCGAATGGCTGGTTTACCGCGCGCAGGTGAAAGGCGAATCCGCCCAGTCGCTGCTGCCCGGCATGATTGCTACCGCGCTCGGCAAGCTGCCGATCCCGAAACTGATGCGCTGGGGTGCGAGCGACGTGCAGTTTGTGCGTCCGGTGCACACCGTGACGCTGCTGCTGGACGACGAGCTGATCCCGGCCACGATTCTCGGCATTGAAGCAGGACGCACTATTCGCGGTCACCGCTTTATGGGCGAGCCTGAGTTCACCATCGACCACGCCGACCAGTATCCTGACATCCTGGAAACGCGCGGCAAAGTCATCGCCGATTACGCAGTGCGTAAGGCGCAGATCAAAGCCGATGCGGAAGCGGCGGCGCGCCAGCTGGGCGGCAATGCCGACCTGAGCGACAGCCTGCTGGAAGAGGTGACCTCGCTGGTCGAGTGGCCGGTCGTGCTGACGGCAACCTTTGAGGAGAAATTCCTCAAGGTGCCGGCGGAAGCGCTGGTCTACACCATGAAGGGCGATCAGAAGTATTTCCCGGTCTACGACGACGCGGGCAAGCTGCTGCCGAACTTTATCTTCGTCACCAATATCGAATCGAGCGATCCTCAGCAGATTATCGCCGGTAACGAGAAGGTCGTGCGCCCACGTCTGGCGGATGCTGAATTCTTCTTTAATACCGACCGTAAAAAGCGTCTGGAAGATCATCTGCCGCGTCTTGAAACCGTACTGTTCCAGAAAGAGCTGGGCACGCTGCGCGACAAGACCGACCGTATTCAGGCGCTGGCGGGCTGGATCGCCGCGCAAATCGGCGCGGACGTGAATCATGCGACGCGCGCCGGTCTGCTCTCCAAATGCGACCTGATGACTAATATGGTGTTTGAGTTTACCGACACCCAGGGCGTGATGGGGATGCACTACGCGCGTCACGACGGCGAAGCTGAAGATGTGGCGGTGGCGCTCAATGAGCAGTATCAGCCGCGCTACGCCGGCGACGATCTGCCCTCTAATCCAGTGGCCTGCGCGCTGGCGATCGCCGACAAAATGGATACCCTGGCGGGCATCTTCGGCATCGGTCAGCATCCGAAAGGCGACAAAGATCCGTTTGCGCTGCGCCGCGCCGCGCTGGGCGTGCTGCGCATCATCGTAGAGAAGAACCTGCCGCTCGATCTGCAAACCCTGACGGAAGAAGCGGTGCGTCTGTACGGCAGCAAGCTGAGCAACGCCAACGTTGTAGATGACGTCATCGACTTTATGCTGGGCCGTTTCCGCACCTGGTATCAGGAAGAGGGCCACAGCGTCGATACGCTGCAGGCAGTGCTGGCGCGTCGTCCGACTCGCCCGGCTGATTTCGATGCGCGTATGAAGGCGGTGTCGCACTTCCGCACGCTCGACGAAGCGGCGGCGCTGGCGGCGGCGAACAAGCGCGTCTCCAATATTCTGGCGAAATCGACCGAAACGCTGAATGAGTGCGTGCAGGCGTCGCTGCTGAAGGAGAACGAAGAGATCCAGCTGGCGACCTTTGTTACCGCGCTGGGTGACAAACTGCAGCCGTACTTCGCTGAAGGTCGCTATCAGGATGCGCTGATCGAACTGGCGCAGCTGCGCGAAGCCGTCGATAACTTCTTCGACAAAGTGATGGTGAACGCCGACGATCAGGCGGTGCGGGTGAATCGCCTGACGCTGCTGGCGAAGCTGCGCGAGCTGTTCCTGCAGGTGGCGGATATTTCGCTGTTGCAGTAAGCGGTTTATGTAATGAAAAAAGGGACGAGAAATCGTCCCTTTTGCTTTTAGGCGAACATCATCGTCACAGACCGCTAGGCAGCCGGCGGTGCGGTGCGCGCAAAGCTTTCGCGCTGGAACAGATTCTCCGCCAGCTTCACCAGCGCCGGGCGATCCACGCACCAGTTCGGCACCACATGACGGAAGTTGATGTAGCCGATCATGCAGCCCGTGGCGATATCGGCCAGATTAAGCGTGCCGCTGTTTAGCAAGCGTCCTTCCGCCGCAATCGTTTCAAGCTTATCCAGCCCGCGCAGGATTTTTTCCCGGTGGCGCGTCAGCACCTCAGTGGACTGCTGCTCCGGAGCGCGCAGCTTCTCGCGCACGATAATGCTGGCGCAGTCGCTGACGCCGTCCGCCAGACGCTCAACCTGGCGAATATGCAGCGCCAGCCAGGCGTCGTCCGGCAGCAGCGCGGGCGCATCGCCGCGCAGTTCCAGATACTGTGCGATGATTGAGGAGTCGAACCAGGCCTGCTGCTGATCGTCAATCAGCGTCGGCACCTTGCCCAGCGGATTATGGAGCGAGACGTGGCTATCGGGGCTGTAAGGCGCATCGTTAACGAATTCAAATACAATGCCTTTTTCCAGCAGAATGACCGATATTTTTCGTACAAATGGGCTGGTATAGCTGCCGATCAGTTTCATCACTCTTCTCCGCCATCAAAGGGTTAGTCAGCTCTCATCGGGAAAAAGAAAGGGATTCAGGCTGCTGCGGGAGAACCCCTCCTGCTCCATGCGCGCATCCAGCACCAGCGAGGCGAGATCGTCTGCCACCGGCTCCAGCGCCGGATCCTTTTCCTGATAAAGCATCTTCAGATAGGTGCCGCAGTCGCCGCAGCTCTCTGCTTTCACCGACGCCTTCTCGCTGTCCAGCGACCAGTAGTGCAGATCGCGCGTCTGCTCGCAGTTGCTGCACTTGCTGCGCGCCACATACCATTCGCTTTCGCACAGGTTGCAGTGCAGATAGCGCAGCCCTTGCTGCGTGCCGAGATGCACGACGCTTGTGACCGGTATGCTGGCGCACACCGGGCAGAACTGCCGCTGTTCGCCATATTCGGCGCGCGCTTTGCCCGGGATCAGCGCCGCCATCTGCGCCCAGTAAACCGACAGCGCGGCCCAGATAAAGGGCGCTTTATCACTGCTGACCAGCGCGAACTCGCCCGCCAGCAGCGCGCTGGCCAGGATTTCCAGCTCGCCCGCGGCGGTTTTTTCCAGATTCTCCAGCACCGCCAGCGCCTGGCCGGTCATCTCCGGCTTCAGCTCGGCGATAAGCGAGTGCAGCAGACGCTGCCAGTGCCCATCGCGCGGCAGCGTGTGAATATCCAGCGGTGGTTTGCCCTCGGCGGCGCTCTGCACCAGACGATCGTAGAGATCCTGGTGCAGCGGATGGTCATACAGCACGATCTCCTGCGCCTGCGCGATCTTGGCGGCGAAACGCAGATAGTCGCCAAGGGGATTCTTTGCCGCCAGCTCGCGCAGGCGCGCGGCGCGGCGGCTATAAAGATTTTTCAGCCGTGGAAAAAGTAACGGCGGAATGGTATCCGCCGTGGTTTTTTCGCTCTTCTCCAGCTGGTCTTGGGGGATGATGCGAATACTCATCAGGGGCGTTTTTCCTGTTGTAGTGAGCGGTTACGCTGCTCGCGGTACCAGCGGGGATGGTGCTTCTTCGCCCAGGCGGAGCTTACCCAGCCTTCGACCATCGCCGTAATGGTGCCTTTAACCCACAGCGCCGCATAAACGTGCACCATGATCACCAGAATCAGGCCCACGGCGGAGAGAGAATGCACCAGCAGCGCCGCGCGGATCAGCGGGATGCTGAAAGCACCAGCAAACCAGGGACGCCAGATCGCTACGCCGCTGAGCAGAAGCAGCACTAAGCTGATGATAGCAGCCCAGAACACACACTTCTGGCCAAAATTATAGCGGCCAGTATCGCCGACCTCTTCATTAAGGGCAATTTTGTGGATATTGCGCGCCCACAGCAGGTCCTCTTTATCCAGCAGGTTGTGATGCCAGTAGCGGAAAAACATCAGCATAAAGGCGACGAACATGGTTACGCCGATAAAGGGGTGCAGGATGCGCGCCAGCTGCGGCGTGCCCAGCACATTCAGCAGCCAGTTGAAGGAGGGAAAGAGAAAACCCAGTCCGCTCAGGGCCAAAAGCACAAAACAGAAGGCGACAATCCAGTGGTTGATACGCTCCGGCGCGCGGTAACGTATGATGCGATCGCTTTTTTTCATTCTTCCTCTTCCTTATGCTGCTCCTCTTCGACCCGATTCGGGCCTACACCGACATAGTGAAACACCGAGGCGGCGAAGGTGGCGGCAAAACCTATCGCCGCCAGCGGTTTCCAGATCCCTTTCCAGAAGGTTACGGTCGGGCTGATGCCGGGATTCTCCGGCAGCCCATGATAGAGCTGCGGCTTGTTGGCATGGTGCAGCACATACATAACGTGGGTGCCGCCAACGCCTGCTGGATCGTACAGACCGGCGTTTTCAAAGCCGCGCGACCTGAGGTCGGCGACGCGCTCCGTCGCCAGCTGCTGCATCTCCTCTTTACTGCCGAAGTGGATCGCGCCGGTCGGACAGGTTTTGACGCAGGCGGGTTCCTGACCCACGTTGACCCGATCGACGCAGAGCGTGCACTTATAAGCGCGGTTATCCTGCTGGCTGATGCGCGGGACGTTAAACGGGCAGCCCGCGATGCAGTAGCCGCAGCCGATGCAGTGATCGGACTGAAAATCGACGATGCCGTTGGCGTACTGCACGATGGCGCCCGCCGAAGGGCAGGCTTTCAGACAGCCGGGATCGGCGCAGTGCATACAACCATCTTTGCGGATCAGCCATTCCAGGCGGCCGTTCTCTTCCACTTCCGAGAAGCGCATAACCGTCCAGGCTTTAGCATCAAGATCGGTCGGGTTGTCGTAAATGCCGATATTGTGTCCAACCTCGGCGCGGATATCGTTCCACTCCGAGCAGGCGACCTGACAGCCCTTACAGCCGATGCAGGTGGTGACGTCGATCAGCTTGGCAACCTGCTGCCTGTGATCGCGCGCCTGCGGCGCTGGCGTGAGGGAACTGGTCGCGGAGCGACGAATAATATCCTGTGTGGAGTAATCCATGTTCGTTCTCCGTTACGCCTTTTCCACTTTCACTAAAAAACCTTTATATTCCGGCGTTTGCGAGTTAGCGTCGCCCACCGACGGCGTCAGCGTATTGGCGAGGAAGCCTTTGCGCGTCGTGCCTTCAAAACCCCAGTGACAGGGGATGCCGACGGTATCGACCGGTTTGCCGTCAATGTGCAGACGCTGGAGACGTCGCGTTACCACCGCTTTGGCTTTGATATAGCCGCGCTGGGAGGTGACCTTAACGCTGTCGCCCGCCTTGATGCCTTTCTCCGCCGCCAGCTCTGTACCAATCTCTACAAACTGCTCCGGCTGCGCGATGGCGTTCAGCAACGCATGTTTCGTCCAGTGGCGGAACAGTTCGGTGATGGAGTAGGTGGTCGCGACGCAGGGATAATCGGCCGCCTCGCCCAGCTGTGCGGCGTCGCGCGTAAAGAGGCGCGCCACCGGACTATGGCTCTGCTGCGGATGGAGCGGATTGGCGGCCAGCGGACTCTCCATCGGCTCATAGTGCTCAGGAAAAGGCCCGTCAGCCATTTTATCGAGCGCGAAGAGATGACCCAGACCGTCCGGCTGCATGATAAAAGGCCCGGCCTGCTGCTGCGGCGCCATCGTCAGCGGATAGTCCGGCACGTCGATGCCCTGCCAGCGCTGGCCGTCCCACTCGATCAGACGGCGATCCGGGTCCCAGGCTTTGCCCTGTTCGTCGGCGGAGGCGCGGTTGTAGAGAATGCGGCGGTTCGCCGGCCAGGCCCAGGCCCAGCCGGAAACCGCGCCCAGGCCAGAGGGATCGGCGTTATCGCGGCGCGCCATCTGGTTGCCCTGCGGCGTCCAGCTGCCCGCATAGATCCAGCAGCCGCTGGCGGTGCTGCCGTCGTTACGCAGTTCGGCGAACGAGCTAAGCTGCTGGCCCTTTTTCAGCAGCAGTTTGCCGCTGGCGTCGTAAACATCCTGTAGGGCGCGACCGTTGCTCTCCTGCGCCACCTCTTCCGGCGAGGGATCGGCGGGATTGCTGTAGTCCCAGCGCATCGCCATTAGCGGTTCCGGCGCGACGCCGCCTTCCTGACGATAGAGTTCGCGCAGGCGTAAAAAGAGATTGCCGAGAATTTTGCCGTCGTGCAGCGCTTCGCCCGGTGGCTCCGCGGCGGCCCAGTGCCACTGCAGCCAGCGCGACGAGTTGGCGACCGAGCCATCCTCTTCGGCGAAGCAGGAGGAGGGCAGACGGAACACCTCCGTCGCTATCTGCGCGGGATCGACGTCGTTGAATTCACCGTGTGGCTGCCAGAAGCTGGCGGTTTCGGTGCTGAGCGGATCGATCACAACCATATACTTCAGGCGTGAGAGGGCGCGGCACGCTTTATTTTTATCGGGAAAGGCGGCCAGCAGGTTAAAGCCCTGAATAAGGGCGCCGTTTATTACGCCCTGCTCCATCATCTCCGCCTGGGCCATGCAGTCGTAGCTCTTGTCCCACTTGGGTAGCCAGTCGTAGCCCCACTGATTCTCCGCCGTGGCGTTATCGCCGTAAAAGCACTTCATCAGGCTGATAAAGAACTTATCGGTGTTCTGCCAGTAGTTGACCTGGCCCGGCAGCGACGCGACGGGCGTCGCCTTTTGCAGGTAGTCCGCCAGCGTCGCCATCTTCTCCGACGGCAGCGGCAAGTAGCCCGGCAGGCTTTGCGACAGCAGGCCGAGATCGGTATAGCCCTGCACATTAGAGTGGCCGCGCAGCGCGTTAATGCCGCCGCCCGGCATGCCGATGTTGCCCAGCAGCAGCTGGATCATCGCGGCGGTGCGAATAATCTGCGAGCCATTCGTATGGTGCGTCCATCCCAGCGCATAGAGGATGGTGGCGGTGCGGTTGGGCGCGCTGGTGGTAGCAAGCTGCCGACATATGGCGAGGAAGGTCTCATGCGGCGTGCCGCACAGGCGCGTTACCATCTCCGGGGTATAGCGGCTGGCGTGCGCCTTTAGCAGATTCAACACGCAGCGCGGGTGACTAAAGCTGTCGTCGCGGCGCGCGTGGCCGTTCTCATCCAGCTCATAGTGCCAGCCAGCGCGATCGTACTGGCGCGTCGCCGCGTCATAACCGCTGAACAGGCCCTCTTCGAAGCTGTAGCCGTCGCTGACGATCAGCGCGGCGTTGGTAAAGGCGCGCACGTACTGTTGCTGGATCTGATTGTGCTGCAACAGATAGTTGATGACCCCCATCAGGAACACCACGTCGCTGCCCGCGCGTACCGGCGCATAGAGGTCCGCCACCGAGGCGGAGCGGTTGAAGCGCGGATCCACGACAATCACCTGCGCGTTATTGCCTTTCTTCGCCTCGATTACCCATTTAAAGCCGACCGGGTGCGCTTCTGCCGGATTGCCGCCCATGATCAGCACCACGTCGGCGTTTTTGATGTCGTTCCAGTTATTGGTCATCGCGCCTCGGCCGAAGCTGGGCGCCAGCGCGGCGACCGTCGGGCCGTGGCACAGCCGGGCCTGGTTCTCCAGCGCGACGATGCCGAGCGCGCGGGCGAACTTATGGTCGAGCAGGCCGGTTTCATTGCTGGCGGCCGACGAGCAGAACATGGCGGTGGTCGGCCAGCGGTTGACCGTAACGCCCGCGGCGTTGGTCTGCTGGAAGTGAGCGTCGCGATCCTGCTTCATCAGGCGGGCGATGCGCTCAAAGGCCTCCTGCCAGCTGATGCGTTGCCATTTGTCGCTGCCTGGCGCGCGATACTCTGGATACTTCAGCCGCTGGTCGCTGTGGATGTAGTCGAGCACGCCAGCGCCTTTGGGGCAGAGCGAGCCGCGGCTGACCGGATGATCCGGATCGCCTTCTATATGGTAGATAGCGGCGCTGGCATTTTTAGCGCCGTCGCCGAGGCTGTAGATCAGCATGCCGCAGCCGACGGAACAGTAAGTGCAGTTATTGCGCGTCTCTCTGGCGCGAATGAGCTTATATTCCCTGGCGCTGGCTAATGCGGTTTCCGGGGCAAAACCCAGCAACGCCGCGCTGGTTCCCGCCATGCCGCCAGCGCAGATTTTGAAAAAACTCCGTCTGGTAATTTGCATTTTCTTTCTTCTTTTATTGGCTCCATTGCGAAGCTATGCAAAATAACAATCCTGACTGCGCCTTATTTGACGGGGGTCAATAAGTTAGCCTTTAGTAATGCTTTTTTTAAATTCTGTTTAAATCCTTTTAGAGATGAGTCGCTTTATCCGCCTGTTTTTCGGCCAGCGATAAAAATATATTCCGTAATTAAAACGGTTGTTAAAGCGCAACGGAAAACCATTCTCATTCCCGCGACTAAGGCGCGCCGCATCGGCATCGGCTATCTTTTCACCGCATAATTTGTATAGCGGTTTTTTTGCGCTACAGAAGACAACAGGGCAAAATTAGCCGCGTGGCTGCGCCTGTGCGGCAGCGCACACTTTAATTTCTTGTTAATAACAGGTCGTAATCCTTGAACGTTATCCCGCAAACCACCGGCGAAAATTTAACAACTCAGACCGGCGCCAGCGAAAGGCTGGTGTGGCAGCGCGCCGATCTCACCGTCGCGCAGCCCGACTGGCTGGCAGACGAAGTGCCCGTCGCCCTGGTTTATAACGGCATCTCCCACGTAGTGATGATGACCACGCCAAAAGATTTAGAGGCGTTCGCTATCGGCTTTTCCCTCTCGGAAGGCATTATTGACGCGCCGGGCGATATCTTTGGCCTGGACGTGGTGCCGGGCTGTAACGGCATCGAGGTGCAGATTGAGCTTTCCAGCCGTCGCTTTATGGCGCTGAAAGAGCAGCGTCGCGCGCTGGCGGGACGGACGGGCTGCGGCGTATGCGGCGTTGAGCAGCTGGAGCAGATTGGCAAGCCGGTTCAGCCGCTGCCTTTTACTCAGACCTATGATCTGGCGCAGCTGGATCGCGGTCTGAGCCAGCTCAAAAATTATCAGCCGGTGGGCCAGCAAACCGGCTGCACCCATGCGGCGGCCTGGCTACGCCCTGACGGGGAGCTGGCGGGCGGCTGCGAAGATGTGGGCCGTCACGTCGCGCTGGATAAGCTGCTCGGCTATCGCAGCCGCGCGGAGTGGGGCGACGGCGCGGTGCTGGTCTCCAGCCGCGCCAGCTATGAAATGGTGCAGAAGTCCGCCATGTGCGGCGTTGAGATCCTGTTCGCCGTCTCAGCGGCGACGCGTCTTGCCGTGGAAGTAGCGGAACGCTGCAACCTTACGCTGGTGGGCTTTAGCAAACCGGGACGCGCCACGGTTTATACTCACCCGCAGCGCCTGCGTTAGCGGGGCGAAGCGGCTCCTGTTACTGCCCTGTGACGAAACAGGGACGCGGTTGCTGGCCGCGCTTAATGCATTACCGGTAACGCTGAGGCCGCACAGCAGTACCGGCAGTCTGTAAAAACAACAGGTTGTTTATAACAGATTTATCAAAACCTTATGTTTAATAGGGCATTGATTACCCTTTTCCGGATCATGAATTTAACTATAATGGTTCGACTGCTTACGCGGCACGCCATCGGGCGCCGCCGCCCAAATATGAAATGGAGAGGAAGAACATGAGTTATTCACTGCCATCTTTGCCTTACGCCTACGACGCACTGGAACCGCACTTCGACAAGCAGACGATGGAAATCCATCACACCAAACACCACCAGACCTACGTTAACAACGCTAACGCCGCGCTGGAAGGTACCGAATTCGCTGACCTGCCGGTTGACGAGCTGATCACCAAACTGGATCAGGTTCCGGCAGACAAAAAAACCGTGCTGCGCAACAATGCCGGCGGTCACGCTAACCACAGCCTGTTCTGGAAAGGCCTAAAAACCGGTACCACGCTGCAGGGCGACCTGAAAGCGGCTATCGAAAAAGATTTCGGCAGCTTTGAGAAATTCCAGGAAGAGTTTGAGAAAGCTGCTGCTACCCGCTTTGGTTCAGGCTGGGCGTGGCTGGTGAAAAAAGGCGACAAACTGGCTGTAGTCTCTACCGCTAACCAGGACAACCCGCTGATGGGCGAAGCGATTTCTGGCGCGTCAGGCTACCCGATCCTGGGCCTGGACGTGTGGGAGCACGCCTACTACCTGAAGTATCAGAACAAACGCCCTGACTACATCAAGGCGTTCTGGAACGTGGTGAACTGGGACGAAGCCGCAGCGCGTTTCGCCTCTGCAAAATAAGTTTGTCCGTTTAACAGCAAAAACCGGTGAAGCGATTCGCCGGTTTTTTTATGCCTGTAAAAGCAATAATTAAACCGCAGCTAAACATGCGCGCAGTTGTTTTTTAACCTTTCACGATATTAACCTTCCGTTGAATTTCACGCAGGTAGGCTAAATAACATTCCACAAGAGAATGTTACATCATGTCTATTATAACTACTCCTGCGCCGGCTCTTGAGTCGTCGGCTTCGCTGTTTTTTCGGTTAGTCAGCGGAAAATATATCCCTAATAAACTGTGGTTGAGTAAAGGTTTTCGCCTGAAGTTCGCCCTGAGAACCCTGGTGTTTCCCGTGACGACGCTGCGTTATCTTAACCAGCTTTCTCAGCTGCCCGATTTGCATCAGGTTATGAGCGTGCAGGGCTTATTGCCCGCTAAGCTGCATCGTCCCTATTTGCGTGCCGGGATCAGCGTGGCGGCGCGCGCGCAGGCGATCCTTGACCACTATCAGCTGGTCGCGGCTTTGCAGAATCCCCGGCTGCGGCAGCTGCTGCAAAGTCCCGGCGATAATCTGCTGGCGACGCTGCGCGGCAAAAATGATGAAACCTTCGAGCTTTTCTCCTGCCCGGGACGTTTCGATCGCGAAGGCGAAATTACGCTGGTGCTGCACTACCAGCATGAGGCGATCGCCTCGCTCTCTTTTTCGCTGATGAACGAAGCGGGCCAGCGCACCTTGCTGATCGGCGGTTTACAGGGGCCGCGCAAACATATCTCTAACGAGGTGATCCGCGAAGCGACGAAAGCAGCACACGGGCTGTTCCCCAAACGCATCGTTATGGAAGTGGTGTGTATGCTGGCGCAGCACTGCGCGGCGGAGAAAATCGTCGCCGTCGGCGATACCACGCATGTGTTTCGCAGCCTGCGCTATCGCCACAGCAAGAGCGACTATTTCTTTGCCAGCTACAGCGAGTTCTGGACATCGCTCGGCGGCGAAGCGCGCAAAGATGCGCTCTATGCGCTGCCGCTCAGTATGCCGCGCAAAGCACTGGAGGAGATCGCCAGTAAAAAACGGGCTGAGTATCGTCGACGTTACGAACTGCTTGATGCGCTGGCGCAGCAGGTATCAGCTGCCGTCGGCCAGCGCGGAGAGGATCAGGCGGCCGCCTGATCCCAGGCTCAGAACGGCTTCTTCGCGAAGCCGGTCATCACCTTCAGACCCATTTCGCGGCCCAGCGCGGTCATCGGATGCACGACCACCAGGCCGCGCACGCTCTTCTTCAGCGTGCCCATGTCGGCCTGCTCTTTTTTGGTAATCTCGCGGCTGAACGGCAGATTTTGCAGCTTCTGCGCCTCCTGGCTCAGCTTGTCGTCGCGCTTGTCGCGCAGACGCTCGATCTCCGTAACCAGCGTCTCTTTCTCTTTCAGCAGCGCGCCCAGCTTCTCGGCGTCG